>CAZDXK010000246.1:0-3467 GCA_964509215.1 uncultured Actinomycetes bacterium
CGTACGACGACAACGACTCCACATAGCGTCGCTGGCCCTCGGCGTAGATCGTGTCGAAGGCGAGCGAGGACTTCCCTGAGCCGGACAGCCCCGTGAACACGATGAGCTGGTCACGGGGGAGGTCGAGCGTGACGTTCCTCAGGTTGTGCTCACGGGCGCCGTGGATGACGAGTCGTTCGGTGCCCACGTTCCAAGTGTAGTGGCGGCGCGCGACACGCCCGGATGACCGTTCGGGCGGTCCATGCCGCCGGTGCGTCCGCTCGATAGTCTTGGCGTATGGCTTCCCGAGAAGACCTCGAGCGATTGTCCACGAAGGAGCTCCACGACCGGGCGATCGGGCGCGCGAAGCACCACCTAGACGTCGGGTTCCTGTGGGATCTGGTCAAGGCCCTGCCCGTCGCGGAGGAGCTCGTCGGCGACGACGAACGGAGCAAGATCGACATCGCCCGTCCGCTCGCATTGATCAACGACCTCTACGACGCCGGCGAGGGCGAGCTGGGCGAGGCCCTCCGCCCGCTCTACCTCGACTACCTCGAGGAGCACGTCGACGACTGAGCGCTCGCTGACCTCGTACCGGGACGAGTTCCCGGTCCTGGAACGCAAGACCTACCTGATCAGCGCCTCGCTCGGACCGGTGTCGAACCGTTCGCAGACGTTCCTCGCGGAGTACATGGACGCGTGGGCGTCGAAGGGCGCGCCCGATCACGTCTGGATGGAGGACATCTTCCCGCGGATGGCCTCGCTGAAGGCGACGTTCGCCGGCCTCACGGGCTGCGACGCGGACGAGCTGGCGATCACCACGAACATCTCGATCGCGCTCGCGACCATCGCGTCGTGCC
This sequence comes from uncultured Actinomycetes bacterium, assembly GCA_964509215.1. Taxonomy (GTDB): domain Bacteria; phylum Actinomycetota; class UBA4738; order UBA4738; family HRBIN12; genus JBBQVZ01. The sequence goes on from CAZDXK010000246.1 coordinate 840, forward strand.
TGGACTTCACGGGGGAACGGCGCCGCGTGATCCTGTCCGAGCTGGACTTCCCCACCGACGGCCACGTGTGGCTCGCCCAGGAGAAGCGCGGCGCCGAGGTCGTCTGGCTGAAGTCGGAGGACGGCCTGACGATCCCGCTGGAAGCGTACGACGCCGCGATCGACGAGCGGACGGCGGTCGTCATGGTGAACCGGGTGCTCTACCGCTCGAGCGCCATCGCGGACGCGAAGGCGATCTGCACGATGGCGCGCGAACGCGGGGCGCTGTCGTTCGTCGACGACTACCACGGCATCGGGATCGTGCCGCTCGACCTGCACGACCTGGGCTGCGACCTGTACACGGCCGGCACGCTGAAGTGGCTCCTCGGCGGACCGGGGATGGTGTTCCTCTACGCGCGACGGGACCTGCTCCCGACGCTCGAGCCGGCCGTCACCGGGTGGTTCGCGACGCGTGAGCCGTTCTCGTTCGACAACCAACACCTCGACTACCACGCGACAGCGAGGCGGCTCGAGCACGGCACGCCGCCGGCACCGGTGTTCTTCATCGCCCAGGGCGGGCTCGACATCATCTGCGAGGTCACCCCCGCCCGGATCCGCGAACGTCAGGGCGAGCTGACCGACCACGTCATCGCCCGGGCGGACGAGGCGGGGCTGCAGGTGCGGACCCCACGCGACCGCTCGGCTCGTGGCGGCGTGGTGAACGTCGGGGTCGGACCCGAGGCCGGCAAGATCTGCCACGCGCTGCTGGAACGCGACGTCTGCACCGACTTCCGCGGAGACGGCTTGCGTATCAGCCCCCACTTCTTCAACGACGAAGCCGACATCGACCGCTGCTTCGAGGCGCTCCGCCCCCTCATCTAGTCTGGTACGGACTACCTGACGCGTACGAGCAGTCGCTGCACCAGGTTGTTCGACAGCCCGTGGTGGTTCCACGGCTCGTCGAGCGGCTGGGTGTTCCCGCGGTCGTCGGTCGCCCGAACGACCAACTCGTGCTCACCCGGCCCGGCTCGCCAATCGAACGTCCACCGTCGCCAGGCGTGCTCCCCTACCGGATCGTCGAGCATCGCGTCGGTCCAATACGCCCCGCCGTCGACGCTGAGCTCCACTCGAGTCACCGTCCCCCAGCCGGACCAGGCCCGGCCCTGGAGCGTGACGGGTCCGGAGTCGACTGTCCTTGCGCGCGTGAGGAACTCCGGGAAGCCCGGCGGGGCCATCAGGGCCCGCGGCATCATCCGCGTGACCGGAGTGCCCTCGTCCTCCTCCCGCTGGCGGAGCCGATAAGCCCACGCCTGGTACCCGTCGAACGGCTGCGCGACGGCAGTGATCGCCCGGAGCCACTTCACGCTCGTCATGCCGTACCAACCGGGCACCAACAGCCGGACCGGGAACCCGTGTTGCGGCGGGAGCGGTCGCCCGTCGACCTCGTAGGCGAGCAGCACCTCGTCGCGGGTGGCGTCGGCCACGGAGAGGCTCCGCTCGTAGTCGTGCTCGACCTCGCCCTGGACGCCGTGGTCGGCGCCGCGGAACACCAGCTCGACGGCGTCGTCCTCCAGCCCCGCCTCCTCGAGGATCGGGGCGAGCGGTGTGCCGGTCCACATGGCCGTCCCCACCGCCTCGTCGAGCCACGGCTGGCTGACGGGGCGCGGATGCAGCCGTGCCCGGCCGTTGCCGGCGCATTCCAAGGTGACGGGCATCGTGATCGCCGGGCGATCACGGAGATCGCCGATCGAGAGCGTGAGCGGACGCGCGACCAGGCCGCCCACCTCGATCGCCCATGTCTCCGCATCCGCGGCCGGGATGTCGAAGTGGGTCAACAGGTAGTGCATGCCGATCGGCGTGATGTCGTACCGGAGACCCTCGAGTGGCATCCCGTGGTTCCTGGCCGCGAGCGCGAGCTCCTCGATCGTGATCGGCTCGCGCGCTCCGAGCCCCGGCGATGGATCCAACACCGACATGCGGCGTGTGTACCGCTTCCGGTGGCGAAGCGCAACCCCGCTCAGGGCGCGGCAACCACGCGGCCGGCGCGAACGACCAGGCGCAGGTCGTCGAACGCGGATGGGTCGTCGAGCGGGCTGCGCCCCAGCGCGATCACGTCGGCCGGCGCGTCGAGGTCGAGCGGCGCCCGGACCATGGCCTGCAGGATCTCCTCCGGCTCGAGCCCTGCGTCGCGGAGCAGGAGCACCTCGCGCGTGTGGATGCCGGCGGGGATCGGACCGTTCCCGAGGTCGGTGCCGTAGATCACCGTGCCGCCGGCCACGTGGAACCGGCGAAGGTTGTCGATCGCCGCTCGGATCTCCGGCGTGTCGCGGCCGTACGACTGGATGTCGAGGGTGGACACGATCCGTAGCCGCGATGCGGCGGTCTCGACGATCTCGTCCGAGAGCCGGGTCCAGGGGGTGTGCGCCAGCTCGTCGACGCCCGCGCCCAGCGCCCGTTCCACCTGGCCGGCGCCCTGCGCGTGCGCCGTGACCGGCAGATCACGCCGATGCGCCTCCTCGCAGATGGCCATCAGCTCGGGGTCGGTCGGCGTGGGACCGGCCTCGGCGTTCAGCGATACCTTGATCGCGGCCGCGCCACGGTCCGCCAGGTCGGCGACCGCCGCGACGGCGTCGTCGGGACCGGTCAGCTC
>CAZDXK010000247.1:0-3465 GCA_964509215.1 uncultured Actinomycetes bacterium
CCGGCGCCGGCATCGAGCACCTTCGCGCCCGGACCCGGCAACGTTCGGCGGAGCGCGGCTCGCCACGCTGCCGCCTCGAGCGGATCGGAGATGGAGTGCGAGGCCGAGTCGTCGTATGTGTTCGAGTCGCGGTCCCAGAACTCCCGGATGCGGTCGTGGAGGTTTGCCACGCTCGTCCTCCTCGTCAGAACAGGGCGTTCGAGAGCTTGCGCCGGAACTCGGGGACGAGCGGGTCGCCGTCGCCCAGGACGGCGAAGACGTCGCGCATGGCGCCGCTGGCCTCGTCTCGCTCGTCCATGAGAGAGCCCAACATGCCGTCGAGCGCCTCGCGCCAGCTGCCTGCGGCGGCCAGTCGTTTCGCCGACGCGAGCGTCCCCACCTCGTCCAGGTCGCTCCAGCCCTTCACCCGGACGGTCGAGAGGACCCGTTCGGCCTCTCGATCGGGGAGGAACGGGGTGACGGTGACCTCGGCCTCCTCGAGGTCACCGCGTTCGGCGAGGATCCGCCCGAGGCCGATGCCGGCCTCGCGGTTCGCGGGATCCTTCTCGAGTGCCTCGCGGTAGCCGTGTTCGGCGGCATCGAGGTCACCCGACGCCTCCTCCACGACCGCCTCCTCGGCAACGAGCTCCGCTTCGGTCGGGAGCAGCTCGTCAACGAACGAGTTGACCTCCTTCTCCGGGTAAGCACCGATGAACATACTCACGGGCTGGCCGTCGCGGAAGGCGACGACCGTAGGGATCCCTTGGCTCTTCACCGCTTGGAGCAACGCGTTGCCGACCTGATTGGCGTCAACGTCGAGCTTCGCCAGCAGGAAAGCACCCTGGCGTTCGTCGGCTACCTTCTCCAGGATCGGGCCGAGGGTCCGGCACGGCCCGCACCAAGCGGCCCAGAGGTCGACGACCACCGGGCGGGTCTTCGACTCCTCGACGACGAGTTGTTCGAAGTTCGCGTCCGTGACCTCGACGACGTTGGGAGTAGTCAAGCTCATATAGCGTTCCAGCGTACGGGACGACCGCGTGAATCGTCGAAGCCGCAGCGCGTTCAGCGCGACGCTCACGCTCGTCGCCACTGTCGCCCCGGCGAAGGGGGCATCCACCCACTAGGCCGGGAGCGGGAGCGGCGGCCCGGCCACCATCGCTTCGAGCGGACCGACACCGGGTCGATGCTAGACTCCGCGAACGGTGCGAGGAGGCGCGACGTGTCGACGCGGGTGACGCGAACCCCCCACGACGAGCTCGGTCTCACCGATGAGGACGTCCTCTCGATGTACCGCATCGCGGTCATGGCGCGGCTCCTGGACGAAGCGGCGTTCCGCCAGAACCGCATGGGACGGGCCCCGTTCGTCGTCCCCGTCTCCGGCCACGAAGGGTGTCAGATCGGCACCGCTTGGGCGATGCGCCGCGGCACCGACATCTGGCTCCCGTACTATCGTGATCTCGCGGTGGTGCTCGTCGCCGGGATGACGCCGTACGAGGTGTTCCTCGGGATCTTCTCCAAGGCCGACGATCCGTCCTCGGGCGGGAGACAGATGCCCGCGCACTGGGGCTCCCGTCGGCTCGGCATCATCACCGGCTCGTCCCCGATCGCCACGCAGGTCCCGCATGCCGCGGGTATCGCGTATGCCGTGAAGTATCGTCGGGAGGACGCCGTGGTTGCCACCTGGTTCGGTGAGGGAGCGACCAGCGAGGGCGACTGGCACGAGGGCCTGAATTTCGCCGGCATCCACAAGCTGCCGGTGATCTTCGTGTGCGAGAACAACCAGTACGCGATCAGCGTGCCCCAGTCGAAACAGATGGCGGTGCGCGATGTCGCCGAACGCGCGGCGGGCTACGGGTTCCCCGGAGTGGTCGTCGACGGGAACGACGTGCTCGCGTGCTACGGCGCCATGAAACAGGCGCACGATCGGGCACGGGCCGGCGAGGGACCAACGTTGATCGAATGCAAGACGTACCGCTTCCAGCCGCATACGTCCGACGACGACGATCGAAGTTACCGGAGCCGGGAAGAGGTGGACGAGGCCCGCCATCACGACCCGCTCGTGGAGCTCGGGAACTACGTGTCCGAACACGGGATCGTGGACGAGGCGGGACAAGAGGCCCTCCGCGCCGCGGTCAAAACCGAGATCGACGGGCACATCGCCGCCGCGTGGGATGCTCCCGACCCCGATCCCGCCACGTCGCTCAAGCACGTGTTCGCCGAGGACGCATGACCGAGAAGAACGTCGTCACCGCCATCCGCGACGCGCTGCACGACGAGATCGCAGAGGATGAGCGCATCGTCCTGCTCGGCGAGGACGTCGGTGCGCGCGGCGGCGTCTTCCGCATCTCCGACGGTTGGATGACGGAGTTCGGCGAGCATCGTGTGATCGACACGCCGCTCGCCGAGTCCGGGATCGTGGGCATCGCGATCGGGATGGCGCTCCACGGCCTGCTGCCCGTCGCCGAGATCCAGTTCGCCGACTTCATCCATCCGGCGTTCGACCAGATCGTGTCGGAAGCTGCGCGCATCCGATATCGCTCGAACGGCGACTTCGGCGTGCCGCTCGTCATCCGCACCCCCTGCGGCGGGGGGATCCACGGAGCGCTCTACCACTCGCAGTCGATCGAGGCGTTCTACGCGCACGTGCCGGGCCTGAAGGTCGTGATGCCCGCCACGCCCGCCGACGCGGTCGGACTGCTGCGATCCGCGATCCGAGACCCCGACCCCGTCCTGTTCCTCGAGCACAAGAAGACGTATCGCGCGGTGAAGGGAGACGTTCCGGATACATGGTTCCAGGTGCCGATCGGCTCGGCCGACGTGAAGCGAGATGGCGACGACCTCTCGGTGATCACGTACGGCTACGAGGTCCATCGGTGCCTTGAGGCCGCCCAGCGCCTGCAGGAGGACGAGGGCGTCTCGGTGGAGATCGTCGACATCCGCACCATCGCGCCGCTGGACGTCGAGACGATCCTCACGTCGGTGCGCAAGACGTCGAAGGCCATGGTGGTCTACGAAGACAACCGCTCCTTCGGCGCCGGCGCCGAGATCGCGGCCACGATCGCCGAGGAGGCCATGTTCGACCTGGACGCCCCCATCGTGCGCATCGGCGGACCGGATATCCCGGCCATGCCGTTCGCCGGGCCGCTAGAGCACTACTACGTCGAACCCCAGCCCGATCACCTCTACCGTCGGATGCTGGATCTGGCCCGTTCCTAGCCTCGCTCCGCGATTCAGGGGTCCTCGGAACGCGTCGATAACTCCCCAGACCGTGAACAAGCAACACATGGATGCGTCGGAGCGACATCCGAGGCCTGCGGGCGCGAGTCGAGACCTGATCTGGATCTCGGCCGTGGCGCTCGTCGCCTTCTCCATCGGCGCGGCATTCGACGTCTTCGCCCGCGTCGACGACTGGTTCGAGCGTCTCTCTCCCGTCGTCGCCGACAACATGCTCGCCGTGCTCTTGATCCTGGCGGTGGCGTTCGCGGT
>CAZDXK010000248.1:0-3446 GCA_964509215.1 uncultured Actinomycetes bacterium
GTACATCGTCAGACCCGCCGCTTCGAGCTCGCGGAACGTGTCCCAGTCCGCCCACTTCGGCACGAGCATCGAGTTCGAGATCAACACGCGCGGCGCCATGGGGTGCGTCCGGAACACCCCGACCGGTTTGCCCGACTGCACCAGGAGCGTCTCGTCGTCGCCGAGCGTCTTCAGCGTTCGCACGATCGAGTCGTATGCCTCCCACGACCGTGCGGCTCGACCGGTCCCCCCGTAGACCACCAAGTCCTCCGGACGCTCGGCCACGTCGGGATCGAGGTTGTTCATCAGCATCCGCAGCGCGGCCTCCTGCGGCCACGAACGGCATGTCAGCTCGTTACCCCTGGGCGCACGGATCTCGCGTGCCGTCATCGTTCACCTCCGCCGCAGGTCCCGCTGCAACGCATCGATAGTACGCCGGGCGGGGGTTGCGGCCGAACGCACCAGGGGGTCTCTGCACCGGCCGTGCGGGTGATTGAACCCTCTCGCCGAGGCGGGTACGGTCCGCTCCGTGGTTTCCGTCGGAAGTTCCCCCGGCGGCGCGGGCGTGCCCGCGCCGCCGATCCGTATCCTGATCGCCGATGACGAGCCCGCCCTGCGTGGAGCCCTCGCCGACCTGCTGGCACACGAGGACAGCCTGGTGCTCGTGGGAGAGGCGGCCGACGCGGACCAGGCCATCGAGCTCGCGGTCTCCAGCCGCCCGGACGTGGCGATCGTGGACGTGAGCATGCCCGCCGGCGGCGGCCCGCGTGCCGCGCGAGAGATCATCCGTGTATCGCCCGCCACACGGGTGATCGCGCTGTCGGCGTTCGAGGATCGCCCAACCATGCTCGAGATGCTCCGAGCCGGCGCGGTGGGATACCTCGTCAAGGGGACAGCCGGCGAGGACCTCCTGGGATCGATCGCCAAAGTGTTCGACGGGGGAGCAAGCCTGTCCGCCGAGGTGGTCAACGGCGTCGTCCACGAGCTCTCGTCGCAACTCAGGCGCGAGGAGATCGAACACCAGCAGCTCGCGGCGCGGCGCGGCGAGATCAACCGATTCCTCTCCGGGAGTGGCGTGACCATGGTCTATCAGCCGATCGTGGACCTGCGCAGTTTGGCGATCGTCGGTTCGGAGGCGCTTGCCCGATTCCATTCCCTGCCGCTCCGTCCGCCGAACGAGTGGTTCGCGGCGGCGGTCGAGCTGGAGCTCGGCGTCCAGCTGGAGATGATGGCGATCGAGAGCGCCATGAGGGGCCTACCCCACCTGCCGGCCGGCGCGTACCTCTCCGTCAACTGCTCGCCGCGAGCTGCGTTGTCCCCCGAGCTCGCCGCGCTCGTCGACGGCAACGCCTCGAGGATGGTGGTCGAGATCACCGAGCACGAGGCGATCGCGGACTACGCGGTGCTCGCGGCCGCGCTCGAAGGATTGCGAGAGGACGGTATCCGGATCGCGATCGACGACGCGGGCGCGGGGTTCGCGAGCCTGCGGCACACGCTCCTCCTCCGTCCCGACATCGTGAAGGTGGACACGAGCCTCACGCGCAACATCGACCGCGACCGCGCTAAGCGCGCTCTGACGTCCGCGCTCGTATCGTTCGGCGAGGAGATGGGCATCGCGATCGTCGCGGAAGGCATCGAGACGCGCGAGGAACTGGACGAGCTGATCGCGCTGGGGGTGCCGTTCGGCCAAGGGTTCTATCTGGCCGAACCCGCTCCGTTGTAACGGATCAGGTCGTTCGGCGGTCGATCGCCCACGACGACCCGGCGGTCGCCTTCGTGTAGGACTTCATCTCGGTCGCGATGGCCACGGCCTCGGCGTAGTGGGCGTAGACACGCTTGTCGGTGCTGGCGACGCCGATCGAGATCGACAACAGCGGGAACCGTTGCAGCTCGCCCCGGCGGTTCGCCACTTCCACGAACCCGCGCTCGCGGTCGTCGGGATCGTAGAGCCCCGGCACCTCCTGATCGAAGCGCGCGACGATGGCCTCGGCGGTATCGGTCGCCTTCTCGGGTGGCACGATCAGCACGAAGTCGTCACCGCCGACATGACCGATGAACGCGTCGCCGCCGGTGACCTCTCGCGCGACCTCTTCGACCAGGGCCGCGGTCGACTGGATGGCCTGATCGCCGCGCATGAACCCGTAGTGATCGTTGTAGGCCTTGAAATGATCGAGGTCGGCGTACAGCAGCGCGAACGGCTCGCCGCGCTCCACCAGGCCATCGATCTCCTCCTCGATGCGAACGTTTCCGGGCAGACCGGTGAGCGGAGACTGGGCGCGCATCTCTTTCGCTCGCCGAAGCACGCCACGGATCCGAGCCAGCAGCTCGGGCGTGTCGAACGGTTTGACGATGTAGTCGTCCGCACCGATCGCGAACCCCTCGAGCTTGTCGGCGGACAGACCGCGGGCGGTGAGCATGATGATGGACACGGTGGCGGTTCGGGGATCCTGCCGCAGGCGACGCGTGAGCTCGAAGCCGTCCATGTTCGGCATCATCACGTCGGCCAGGACCAGATCGGGGCTCCGCTCCTGTGCGAGCGCGAACGCTTCGTTGCCGTCGCTCGCGACGCGCACGTCGTAGCCGGCGGCCCGCAGCTCGATCTCGAGCAGCCGCGCGATGAACGGATCGTCGTCGGCGACGAGCAAGCTCTCGCCACCGGCTACGTCCGTGATCTCCCCTTGTTGCTCGGTCACGCCTCCCCCTGCTCCTCATGCTGAACGCCGCCCACTACGGCGGCCACCGATAACTTCGGCACTTTACTCCGCAAGGTGGAGCCCTACCTGCAAGTGGTCTGCGATCCATCCACACTCGGGGATCCACCTCCTGGGGCCGGGCTTGCCCGATCGCGTCGGACGTGTGTGTAGAGGGCGTGGCACGATAGGGGCCGGGCAGGCCAGAGAGGGGTCCCGATGGAAGCGCTCGACACGTTCCTGGACGCGATGGGCGACACGCCGCTCGTGCGGCTGCACACGGTCACCCGGGGCGTCCGGCCGGCCGTTCTTGCGAAGTTGGAGATGCTGAACCCGGGTGGCTCCGTGAAGGATCGGATCGGCATCCGCATGATCGAGGCGGCGGAGCGAGCCGGCCTGTTGAAGCCGGGAGGCACGATCGTCGAACCCACTTCGGGCAACACGGGACATGGGCTGGCGATCGCCGCCGCGATCCGCGGTTACAAGTGCATCTTCGTGATGCCCGACAAGATGAGCCAGGAGAAGATCTCCCTCCTGCGCGCCTACGGGGCCGAGGTCGTCATCTGCCCCACCGCGGTCGCCCCGGAGTCCCCCGAGTCCTACTACCGCGTGGCTGATCGTCTGGCGGAGGAGATCCCCGGCGCGTATCAGCCGAACCAATATTTCAACCCCGAGAACCCCAGGACGCATTACGAGACGACCGGCCCCGAGATCTGGCGTCAGACGGACGGGGCGGTCGACATGTTCGTCGCCGGTGTCGGGACGGGGGGCACGATC
>CAZDXK010000249.1:0-3429 GCA_964509215.1 uncultured Actinomycetes bacterium
GCACACCCCGCATCGCGAACCGGCTGTTGCGCCGCGTCCGCGATTTCGCCGAGGTCCGACACGACGGGGACATCACGGGCGATCTTGCGCGCGCGGGGCTCGAGCTGTTCGAGGTGGACGAGCTGGGTCTGGACCGCCTCGACCACAGCGTGCTGCGGGCGGTCGTGGAGAAGTTCGACGGGGGACCGGTGGGGTTGTCGACGTTGGCGGCGGCGGTGGGAGAAGAGCCCGACACCGTGGAGGAGGTGGTGGAGCCGTACCTGATGCAGTTGGGGTTCCTCAAGCGAACCCCTCGGGGACGGGTCGGAACCGAACGAGCGTTCCGCCATCTGAGGATCACGGCGCCCGGGACCCTGCCCCTCTAGCTGCGACGTTGCTGCGTTCCAGCCGGTCGGAGGGTAGACTCCGGGGCCGGATGGCCCAGGAAGCACCGGCAGACACCGCCACCCCATACGGCCACACACGAAAGGCTCCCACGCCATGATGGATCTCATCGCGCAAGCGTCCAACGGCAACAGCAATCCGATCGCCCTGTTCCTCCCGCTCATCCTGATGGGAGGGGTCTTCTACTTCCTCCTGATCCGGCCGCAGCAGAGGCGCGTCCGCGCCCAGCAGGCACTGGTCAACGCGGTCGAGGTGGGCGACGAGATCATGACGACGGGTGGCATCTTCGGCACGATCATCGAGATCGACGACGATGAAGGAACCGTCCTGATCGAGATCGCCCCCGGCACCCGGATCCGGATGGTGAAGTCCGGCATCTCGCGTCGCCTCACCGAGGATGACGACGCCTACGAGCCCGAGGACGAAGACCAGGATCAGGATCAGCAGTTCTCGTGACCCCACCGAGCTCGCCCGGCGAGCCCGGCCTCGCCGCGGCTCCCGAACCACTGCCGGCGTCCGTCACGTTGGCGGACGTCCAGGCCGACCCGGAGCTGTCGCTCTTCATCTCGTCCGCGGATCGCGTGATGGAGGGGATGGGGTTCACCGAGCACGGGTTCCGCCACGCGAACCTGGTGGCGAGCATCTCGTATCAGGTGCTCCATAGGCTGGGCTACACGGAGCGCGAGGCGAACCTGGCTTGCGTGGCGGGCTACCTGCACGACGTCGGCAACATGCTCACGCGAGAGGCCCACGCCCAGACGGGCGCCATCCTCATCTATCAATCGTTGAAGGACCGCGCGGCAGGGAACGACCTGGCCGCGATCATGGCAGCCGTTGCGAACCACGAGGAAGACCAGGGGTACGCGGTGTCGCCCATATCCGCAGCCGTGATCCTGGCCGACAAGTCCGACGTGCATCGGAGCCGGGTGCGACGCTCGGGTCAGATCGATGTCGACATCCACGACCGGGTCAACTCCGCCGTCGAACAATCGTTCCTGCGGGTAGACTCCGAGGCCCGGACCGTCACCCTCGAGCTGACGATCGACACGGGGATGAGCCAGGTCATGGAGTACTTCGAGATCTTCCTAGGCAGGATGCAGATGTGTCGTCACGCCGCCGAGCAGCTGAAGGCGCGCTTCCGTCTCACGATCAACGGGGCTGAGCTCGCTTGAAGGGCACCCGCTGGTTGTGGGTGTCTATCGCCATGGTCCTCACCTTCGTGGTGGGCTCCCTGATCGGGTTCGTCACGGGCGTGTTGAAGCCCTCGCTGGGGCTGGATCTTGAGGGGGGCGTTTCGGTGATCCTCCAGGCGCCTTCCGGCACGCCCGACGCGGTGATGCAGCAGGCGCTCGAGAACATCCGCAACCGCGTCGACGCGTTCGGCGTGGGGGAGCCCGAGATCTTCGTGTCGGGCCAGAACATCGAGGTCCAACTGCCCGGCTTGGCCAAAGGGTCGATCCAGCAACGCGCGAAGACCCAGTCATGCCTGATCGGAGGCGGCGGTGAGACCTTCGGGTGCGTCGCCGATCAAGCCGACGCGCAGAGCACGTTGGATGATCTCCAGGTCGCCAAGCAGGCGCAACTCTGCTTGGCGAGCGACGCCTTGGAGGTGGAGAGCGTCTGCTTCGCTTCCGACAAGGACGCGCGGGCGGCCATCTCCGCACTCACCGTCTCGCGAGGCGCCGCCGGCGCGACGGGTGCCACCGGTTCGACGGGCGCCACCGGAGCGACCGGGGCCACCGGTGCCGCCGGCGGTCAGTGGTGCGTGGAGGACGGCACGTCCGCCGCCAGCTACGGATGTTTCGACACGAAGGCCGAGGCCAACACGGCCAAGGACGGCGTGATCGTCGCCGACAACTCGCAGTACTGCTTGTCGGGCGCCGGCGCGACGAACCTGCCATGCGGCTTCGGGGACCGCGACGAGGCGCAGGCTGCGCTCGACGCCATCACCGTGAAGGTGTTCGACACGCAGTTCTGCGTGCTCAGCTCGGCCGACGTCAACCTCGGCTGCTACCTGACGTCAGACGAGGCGGAGCGGAAGCTGCAGGACACGGGCCAGTCGCGTCTCCTGGACCTCATCGGGACCACTGCCCGCCTGGAGGAGCGCGAGGTGCTGGAGGTGCTCGTGCCGGGCGACCCATCCTTCGTTTCCCAGGCGCTCACGTGCGACTCGGACCCGCAGACCGACACCGTCGGCTGCCCGGCGGAGCAAGATGCGCTCGCGGAGCAGGACGTCTGGTTCATCGGGCAGGAAGGCGCGAAGTACCACATGGGCCAGGTCCTGGTGACCGGGGACATGATCAAGAAGGCCACGGCCGTGTTCCAGACCAGCTCGACGGCCGTCGCGAGCTGGGAGATCGCGTTCGACTTGACGAAGGACGGAACGGGCGTGTTCGGTGACGTCACGACGCAGCTCCAGGGCAAGCAGCTCGCGATCATCCTGGACAGCCAGGTCATCTCCGCCCCCACCGTGGAATCTCCCATCACGAGCGGCAGCGGGGTCATCACCGGCAGCTTCACGGAGCAGCGCGCCAAGGATCTCGCCACCGTCTTGAACGCCGGCGCGCTCCCTGTGCAGCTGCAGAAGCTCCAGACCCTCACCGTGAGCGCGACCCTCGGCCAGGAGTCGTTGAAGCAGGGCGTGATCGCCGGTGCGGCCGGCCTCGTCCTGCTCTTCCTCTACCTGCTCTTCTACTACCGCTTGCTCGGAGTCGTGGCGTGGTTCGGCATGACGATCTGGGCGATCCTCGCGCTCGCGTTGGTCTCGATCGCCGGCATCGCGTTCGGCTACGCGCTCACGTTGGCCGGCATCGCAGGTCTGGTCATCTCGCTCGGCGTGACGGCCGACTCCTACATCGTGTTCTTCGAGCGGTTGAAGGATGAGGTGCGCCACGGCAAGACGCCGCGCTCGGCCGTGCAGCCGGCGTTCAAGCGGGCGTACCGCACGATCGTCGCGGCCGACATGGTCACGGGGATCGCGGCCGTCGTCCTGTACCTCACAGCCGTCAGCTCGGTGCGGGGCTTCGCGTTGACCCTGGGTGTCGC
>CAZDXK010000250.1:0-3411 GCA_964509215.1 uncultured Actinomycetes bacterium
AGCTCCGCGACGTTGCGGCATGGCCTTCGGACGCCGCGGGCATGGCGCCGATCCCGCTCTCGAACGGATCCGTCCCCGCGATCGACGGCGCGGACCGCGTGTACCCCGTGGAACAGGCCGGCGAACTGCTCGGCGCGCTCGCCGTGCGCAAGCCCGCGGCCGACCCGATCTCGCCCTCCGACGAGAAGCTGATCGCCGACCTGGCCGCGCAGGCCGGGTTGGTGCTGCGCAACGTTCGACTCAGCGAGGCGCTCAAGGCGCGTCTGGAGGAACTGAAAGCGGCGCAGAAACGGCTGGTCTCGGCGCAGGACGAGGAACGCCGACGTCTCGAACGGAACATCCACGACGGGGCGCAGCAGCAGCTCGTGGCGCTCGCCGTCAAGCTCAAGCTCGCCGACGGCCTGATCGAACGAGACGCGAAGAAGGCCCGCGAGCTCGTCGGCCAGCTCCAGGACGAGACGCACTCGGCGCTCGAGGACCTGCGTGATCTGGCCCGGGGGATCTACCCGCCGCTGCTGGCCGACAAGGGGCTGGCCGCGGCGCTCGAGGCGCAAGCTCGGAAGTCGGGGCTGCCGATCGAGGTCCGGGCCGAGTCGATCCGGCGGTACCCCCAAGACCTCGAGGCCGCCGTGTACTTCTCTTGCCTTGAGGCGATGCAAAACATCGCGAAGTACGCCGCGGCATCGTCGGCGTCGGTGTCGATCTTCGAGCTGGATCACTCACTGACGTTCGCGGTGACCGACGACGGTCGGGGATTCGATCCGGACGCGACCACTGCCGGCACCGGGCTCCAGGGGATCGCCGACCGCGTGGGCGCACTGGATGGTCAGGTGACTGTGACGTCGGCGCCGGGACGCGGCACCGCGATCGAGGGCCGGCTCCCCGTGCCGGTCGGCGTGGAGTCGCCGGCGTGAGCGGTCCGGCGCGAACGAAGAAGCCGAAGGGGCTGCGGCGCGTCGAGCGCTGGGCTGTCGGACTGGCGATGGGCGTTATCGCGTTCGTGCTCGAGAGGGCCGTGATGCGCTCGGTCAAGAAGCAGGGCGGTGCCACGACCGTCGAGCAGGCGCCCACCACGATCACGTCGAAGGGCGGCGCGGCGGAGGTCTGAGAGCGTCTCGCCAAAGGATTCCCGTACCTAGTCTGAAACGGACTAGCTAGTCGCGCCGCCGTACCAGGTCGATCAACAGACCCAGCGTCAGCAGTCCCGCGATCACCGCGAACGTTCCGGGGACCCACGCGGCCACCCGGGTCGACAACGCGGTGAGTCCGGTCGCGAGGATCGCCGCGCCCGCCGTCAACCCCAGCGCCAGCCGCCTGCCCGCTTTTCTGATCGTGGTCTCGAGCGTCGCCGCGCGGAAGTTCACCTCAAGTTTCTGGCCGGGTCGCGCGCCTATCAGGCGTTCGACCGCTTCGATCACGCGGAGCGCGCGCACCTTCATCTTCTGCGTCTGGTAGAAGACCGCCTTCAGGTCGAGCTTCGAGCCCATGTCCTTCACGACGTTCCGCATCAGGAACTTGCCGGCTACGTCGAACGGGTCCAGCTCGGGGTCGAGCTGCGCGGCGGCCAGCTGCATCTGGGCGAGCGCCTTCCCGGTGAGGGTGAGCGACGCCGGGAGCGGGACGCTGTGGCGGAGCGAGATCTCCGTCATCTCCTGCAGCACGGGTCCGAGCTGGATGTCTTTGAGGGACGCCGTTCGGTTCTTCGCCATCAGCGCGCCGATCTCCTCGCTGAACGCATCGACGTTCAGGTCGCTCCGGTCGATCGCGCCCGACAGCATCAGCGAGACATCGGTGAGGAATCCGACGTCCTCCTGCCAGAACGCCATCAGGAGCAGCATCATCTGCTCGCGCATCTCGGCGCTGACCTCGCCGACCATACCGAGATCCAGGAAGTAGAGGAGCTCCTCCTCGGGCTGCCACATGAGGTTCCCGGGATGCGGGTCGGCGTGGAAGAAACCGTCGACCATGATCTGCTTGTAGAAGGACTCGAGCAGTTGCCGCGCCGCTTCGCGGCGCGGCGTTCCTTCGGGAGCGGCCGCGATCGGGCCACCGGCGACGTCGCGCATCACCAACAGTCGCGACGTCGAGTAGTCGCCGTGCACCTCCGGGACGCGCAGTCGCGAGAACGACTCGATCACGCCCGCCATGCGTCGCATGTTGGCCGCCTCCTGCCGGAAGTCGAGCTCGCGATGCAACGAATCGGAAAGATGCGAGAAGACCGCCTCCATGTCGATCACCTGCTTGAGCCCGGGGCGATGCCCCACCTTCTCGGCGAACACTTCGAGCAGCGCGAGATCCTGTTCGATCAGTTCCTTCGCGTCGGGACGCTGCACCTTCACCACGACCCGCTCGCCGTTCGCCAGCGAGGCCCGGTGGACCTGTGCGATCGTGCCGGCCGCCAGCGGCCGGGCCTCGATGTGTTCGAACACGTCCTCCCATGGGACGCCCAGCTCCTGCTCCATCACCCGGACGACGTGCTCCTCGGTGAGCGGCGCCACGTCGTCCTGCAACGTCGCGAGCTCCTTGATGTACTCGGGGGGCAGCAGGTCCGGCCGGGTCGACAGGATCTGTCCGAGCTTGGCGAACGTCGGCCCCAGCTCTTCGAGCGCCGCGCGCAGGCGCTTCGCCTGGCGCACCTTGCCGACGGCGCCTTCTTCGTCCGGCCGGCCGAAGAGCTCTTTCAGCCCGTGCTTGGCGAACACGGTCGCGATCTTCGTGCCCCGGGCGATCAGGTGCGGCTCGGTCTCGACCTCGGCGGTGCTCGCGCGGATCGAGGCAGGCGCGCGTGTGGCGCCGGCGGGTCCGGCGGCCTGCCCGTCCGCCGTGTTCACGATGATCACCGTGCAGCGGGCGTTGTGGCTGATCCGATTCGGCACGTTCCCCAGCAAGAATTCCTTGCGCCCGGCCATGCCCGCGTTGCCGACCACCAGGACGTCGATCGCGTGCTCCTCCGTCGCGTCGACGATCGCCATCGCCGGGTCGTCGTGGATCACGACGTGGGCGTGACCCCGTTCGCCGGCGACCTGCGTCGCGTAGGTCTGGAGCTCGTCGGCCGCACCCCGCGCTCGGGTTGCCTCTGCCGCTCCGAACTCGGTATCGGTTGGGCTGCCGGGCAAGATCACTTGGACGATGTGGAGGTCGGCCTCGTAGCGGTCCGCGAACGCCGCCGCCCAGGCGACGGCGCGCTCGGCCGTCTGGGAGCGGTCGGTCCCCACCATCACCCGCTTCACGGGTCCACTCACCCGCACGTCGCCGTTCGTGCTCATCCGCGCATCATCGCCGATGGAGGGCAGTCGCGACGAGCGGGCGACCCGCCGTTCCTTCGGTGGTGCCAGCACCCCCGTTGGCCAGCATTTCCGTTGGGTAGACTCGGCAACCGCCGCCGGAGTAGCTCAGTGGTAGAGCAACCGC
>CAZDXK010000251.1:0-3386 GCA_964509215.1 uncultured Actinomycetes bacterium
AGGACTCGTCCTCGGTGAGCACCTTCAGGACCTTCTTGACCTCGTTCTTGCTGACCACCTGACGCAGACCGACCTGCTCGGTCGACTCCACCGGGATCAGGAGCGTGAGATCGCCGTACGCCACCCGCAGGACCAGATAGGTCCGCTTCTCACCGAGGAATTCCTTCTCGCGAAGTTCCTGGATCACTGCTGCGCCGTGCTCGGGGTGGACAACAGTGTCGCCTTTTCGGAACAACGGATTCTCCCTTGCAGGACGTGAGACGCGGGTTGACTAGTCATAAGATAGCACGCCTCGGCTATCAGGCGCAACCCAAACATGCAGGTCAGGAGGCCTTTGGATGGGGTCGAGGGGTCCGAAGAACCTACGTCTTCGGCCTCTCGTAGCGATCCGACATCCCCCGCAACGCCCAATCCAGAGCCCCGCGCACGTGTCGCACCTGCATCAGACGCAGCCCGTCGACATCCGTCGGTGCGCCCGTCGACGCATAGACAGTTGAGCACCCGGCCGCCCGCGCCGCCGAAAGGCGCTGCGCCATCAACGGCGCCGACCTCACTTCACCGGTGAGCGCGACCTCGCCGACGAACGCTGATCCCGCCGGCGGAACGACGCCGGTGGCCGCGGATGCGAGCGCGGCCGCGATGGCGAGGTCGCACGCCGGATCGTCCAGGCGGACCCCGCCCGACGATGCACCGAACAGCTCGGACCGACCGAGCGGGACACCCGCCCCCCGATCGAGAACGGCGGCCACCAGCTGGAACCGACGAGGATCGAGGCCGGTCGCCTGACGCCTGGCGGGGCCGTCATCGGCCCCGACGAGAGCCTGCACCTCCACGGCAAGGGCCCGTCGACCCGCCTGAGGCAACGCGATGGCCGCGCCTGGCCGAGGCGAGCCCGACACGAGCAGATCGGTCGGATCGATCTCGTTCAACCCCTGAGCACCCATCTCGAACCACGCGGTCTCGCCCTCCGCTCCGAAACGGTTCTTGCCTCCTGAGAGGACCCGAAGTCCCGAGCGTGGATCGCCGTCGAACGTCAGGATCACGTCGACGGCGTGCTCCAACGTTCGCGGACCGGCCAGGTCGCCGTCCTTCGTGACGTGGCCGGTGAGGAGCACGGCGATGCCCTCCTCCTTCGCCAATCCGACGAGCGCATCCGTGCACGATCGGACCTGGGATGGCCCTCCGGGCATCTGCGTGCCCGACGCGTCGCGAATGGTCTGGATGGAGTCGACCGCCAGCAGGAACGGACGGGTCTCGCGTGCGGTCTCGAGCACGTGCGCGAGGTCACGTCCGGGCGCGAACGAGATCGCGTCGCCGGAGACGCCGAGCCTTCGCGCGCGCGCCGCGACCTGGGCGTGGGACTCCTCGCCCGATACCAACACGCACGAACTCCCGGCGCCCGACAGGTGCGCCAGCACATGGAGCAGGAGCGTCGACTTGCCGATGCCGGGCTCCCCCGCCAGCAACGCCACCGATGCCGGGACGACGCCACCCCCGAGCACACGATCGATGCCTGCGAACCCGGTGGAGACGCGCCGTTCGTCGTCTGGAGCGGAGGCCAACGTCACGAGCGACAGCGGGCCGCCGGAGCGGGTGGCGGTTCGGTTGGCCGCACGAACCTCGTCGATCGTGCCCCACTCACCGCAGCCCGGGCACCGTCCCACCCACTGCGACACCTGTTGACGACACGCCGAGCACGCGAGGATCGCTCTGACCTTGGCCACCCGCGGACCGTACCTGCCGGGTCTGACATCGCTTGCCACGGCCCTCCCGCCCGCCTATCCTCGATGCGAGGGATGCGCGAAGCACCCCGCACGCGAGGCTCGGAAGGAGGGATGAGGAATGGTTGCGATCTCGGTTATCGACATCGCGCTGTCGCCGCGTCCCTCCGTTTCCGCGTAGCCCGCCGCCGCACCCGTACCTCGGCCCCGCTCCGCGACTCCTCAGGACGTGGCGTTCCGTTCGCCACATCGATGAGGAGGTTCACGTTGCAGGACAACGCATTCGAGCACTTCCTAGATGAAGGGCTCATCGAGAAGGTCATCCGTCCCATCAAGAGCGGCAAGGAGGCATCGGTCCACCTCGTTCGCGCGAACCCGAGGACGACCGGCGAAACCCTGGCCGCGTTGAAGGTGTTCCACCCCCCGGATCGCCGCGCGTTCCGTGACGAGGCTTTGTACCGGGACGGCGAGTTCATCAAGGAGCGCCGGATCCGCGTCGCCGTGGAGAAGCGGACCACGTTCGGCAAGGAGGTCGCCGCGGCGATCTGGGTCGATCGCGAATGGGAGACGCTCCAAGAGCTGTCCGCGGCCGGGGCCGACGTGCCGAAGCCGCTCATGCGATCGGACCGGGCCATCCTCATGTCCTACATCGGTGACGAGGACGACGCCGCGCCACAGCTGCGCGGCTACCGTCCCGACCCTGGTGAGGCCGAGGAGTTGCTCCGGCAGGTGCTGCGCAACGTGGAGCTGTTCCTGTACCGGAACGTCATCCATGGCGACCTCTCCCCGTACAACATCCTGGTCTGGGATGGGCAGGTGACTCTCATCGACCTGCCGCAGGCCGTCGACCCTCGGAAGAACCGGCACGCCCGCGGGTTGTTGGAGCGCGATCTGTATCGCGTCTGCGAGCACTTCGAGCGGCTCGGAGTTCGCGGGTCGGCCGGGCAACTCACCGCCGATCTGTGGACGGCATGGCAGTTCGCCGATCTCGTGCCCGAGGAGCTCCGGGGTCTCGTCTGACCCCGAAGCACACGGCCCCGGAGGCCAGAGCCTGAAGGGGTTCGTTCGAGTTGTCTACTCGGTGGAGCCGGCGAGCTCGACCGGGGGTGTGTCTGGCGGAACGACCGAGCCACCTTCGAACACGATCTCGCCGTCGACCGCATCGACGAAGATCGTCTGTCCCGCGCGGAACTCCTTCCACAGGAGCTTCTCCGAGAGCGGGTCCTCGACCAGGCGCTGGATGGTCCGGCGGAGCGGTCTCGCGCCGAGCGAGGAGTCGAAGCCTTGGGCGGCGAGCAGTGTCTTCGCGCCGTCGCTGAGCTCGATGTCGATGTCCTTGGCCTTCAGCTGATCACGCACGCGGGTCATCATCAGGTCGACGATGTTCTTCACGTCGTCCTGCGTCAGCGAGCGGAACACGATGACCTCGTCGATCCGGTTCAGGAACTCGGGCCGGAAGCTCTTCTTCAGCTCCTCCGTCACGCGGTCGCGCATCCGCTCGTACGTGACCTCCTCGTTGGCCGAGGCGGCGAAGCCGATTCCGGGGCCTTTCTGCATGTCGCGCGTGCCCAGGTTGGAGGTCATGATGATGATGGTGTTCTTGAAGTCCACCTTGTGCCCCTGCGAGTCGGTCAGGTGCCCGTCCTCGAGGATCTGCAACAGCGT
>CAZDXK010000252.1:0-3381 GCA_964509215.1 uncultured Actinomycetes bacterium
CAGGTCGCCCTGATGGGTCGCGGTGGCCTGCTGCGCGAAGAACAGGTAGGTGAACCCCCGGGTGAACATGTCCGGGGCTCCGCCGGCCGGCTCGACGTACACCATGTCGTTCTTCTCCGCCACGGCGGAGGCCGGCAGGTTAAGCAGCGACGAGAACGTCCCCAGGAGCAGGTCCACCTTCTCTTGGCTGATCAGCCGGTTGTAGTCGGAGACGACGGTGTTCTGGTCGCTCGCATCGTCGAGGATGGTCAACTCGACCTGCCTGTCGAGCATGCCTCCACTCTCGTTCGTTAGTTGCTGCCAGATCTCGTAGCCGCGCTTGGCCTCTCCTCCTGGCTGAGAGAAGTCGCCGGTGAGTGGAAGCGAGGCGCCGATCTTGATGGGGTCGCCTCCGCCACCCCCCCCGCCACCTCCGTCGTCAGAGCTGGAGCAACCGGCAGCCACCAATGTCGCGACCGCCAGGATGCCGAGAAGCTTGCTACCCCTCCGGCTCATCCTTCCCTCCCCCTCTAGTCTGCGCGGTGATAACCCCCCGTGCAATCGTTTGCAGGATTCTATGGACGGGCCTCCATGATTGTCAATCCAAGGGCCCGCCACTGAGACGCGCGGCTGCCCTGGTCAGACGTGCGCGATGGCCGACCCGCGGACGACGAGCTCGGGGGCCAGCATGATCGTTTCGCGGCGTCCTTCGGGATCCTCGATCAGGGTCAACAGCATCTGCGACGCTCGCATGCCGAGTTCGTACTCGTTGATGCGGATCGTCGTAAGCGGGGGCTGCAGCCGGTCGACGAACGGCATGTCATTGAATCCGACGAGCGAGATATCCCGCGGACATCGAAGACCAAGCGTCTCGGCAACGTCGAGGGTGCCCAAGGCGATGAGGTCGTTCGCGGCGACGATCGCGCTCGGCCGGGCCGGGCCGGTGAGGAGCGCCTCGGCGACGGCGCGAGCCGCCTCGAGCGTGAACGATCCCACTTCGACGATGGGTCCGGGCTCGAGCCCAAGCGATCGGACCGCCGAATCGAAGCCCGCAGCCCGTCGCGCGCCCGTCGAGGTCCTGGAAGGCCCGGCGACATGTCCGATCAGGCGATGACCCAGGTCGTACAGGTGGTCGACGGCCAAGGCCATGCCCGCCTGGTCGTCCGGGATCACCGCGGCCACCCCGCCCCGATCGATCGTGCGGTTCACCAGCACGAACGGGACCGACGTCGTGAGCAGGTCGTCGATCACCGCGTCGCGGCGCCGGGCGGTCGCGAGCAGCAGGCCGTCGACCTGTCGCTCGAGCATGACGGTTTGGATCTGGCGCTCCTTGCCGGCGTCGTTGTCGGTGTCGGCCAGCACGAGCGTGTACCCGGCCTTCGCCAGTCCATCTTCGGCTCCCCGAACCATCGGCGGGAAGAACGGGTTCGTGATGTCGGGAACGAGCATGCCGATCGTGAACGACCGGTTGGTTTTCAACCCGAGGGCCACGCGATTCACGCGGTACCCCAGGATCTCCGCCGCCTCGCGCACGCGTTGGACGGTCTGCGGGCTCACCATCGATGCCGTGCGCTCGTTGAGGGCGCGGGAGGCGGTGGCCGTATGGACACCGGCCGCCTTCGCGACGTCCTTCAGGCTGGGCCGAGACACGCTCGAAGTCTACCGACAGGTTCGATCCGCAGAACCCCCTGAGCAATCGTTTGCCGAGCGAGATCCGGCAGCCGTCAATCTATCCGCTCGACGACCGTCGAGACGATCCGCGAGACCGACGGAAGCGTCTCGTCCTCAAGGTCGTTCGCCGCCGGAAGCGGAACGTGCGGGGTCGTGATCCGAACGATCGCTCCATCCAGGTCGTCGAAGCACTCGTCGGCGGCGAGCGAGGCGATCTCGGCCCCCCAGCCGCAGAGGCGAGGGTTCTCCTCGACGGTGAACAGCCGGCCGGTCTTTCGCACGGACCCGAGAATGGTGCTCGTGTCCAGCGGAACGAGCGAGCGGACGTCGACGACCTCGGCGGAGATCCCCTGCGCGGCGAGCCGTTCGGCGGCGTCCAGGCTCCTGGGCACCATGGCAGCCAGGGCAACGATCGTGAGGTCGTCCCCTTCCCGGAGCACCCGAGCCGCGCCGAGGTGGTCGACCAGCTCGCCGTCGGGAACTTCCCCTTTCACCGGGTACAGCGACTTGTGCTCGAACACGATGACCGGATCCGGGTCGCGCACAGCGGCGGCGATCAGGCCTTTCGCGTCCGCGGGGGTCGCGGGCGCGACGACCTTCAGCCCCGGGACGGCCATCGCCCAGTTCTCCAGGCTCTGCGAGTGCTGAGCGCCGAACCGCGAGCCGCCGCCGTTCGCGGTGCGGATGACGAGCGGGAGCGAGATCTGGCCGTTCGTCATGTAGCGCGTCTTCGCGATCTGGTTGGCGACCATGTCCCAGCACGTCGCGAGGAAGTCGGAGAACATGATCTCCACGATGGGCCGCAAGCCCGTCATGGCCGCGCCCATCGCGACGCCCACGATCGCCTCCTCCGAGATCGGAGTGTCGCGCACGCGGTCGGCGCCGAACCGCTCGAGAAGGCCGACGCTCGCCTTGAAGACGCCGCCCGCATCGCCGATGTCCTCTCCCAGGAAGTACACCGACGTGTCGCGTTCCATCTCCTGAGCGATCGCGGATCCAACAGCGTCCCGGTAGGTCAGTTCCGCCACGCGTCGCCCCCATCGCTCCAGACGTCCGTCTCGATCAGGCGAAGGCTCGGGGTCGGCGACGCTTTCGCGAACTCCGTCGCTTCGTCGACCTGTCGCGCGACGAGCTCCTCGAGCTCGATGAGGTCGGACGCCGGCACGCCCATGGTCTCGAGCGACGCACGGTAGACCGTCAGGGGATCGCGGGCCAACCACTCCTGCACCTCGGTGTCCGGACGGTACTTCGCCGGATCGGCCCGGGAGTGTCCGCCGTGCCGGTACGTGGTCGCCTCGACCAGCGACGGACCCCGGCCGGCCCGGGCGCGGCCGATCGTGTCGACCGCCGTGCGATACATCTCCTCAGCGTCGTTCCCGTCGACGAGGATCCGCTCCAGCCCGTAGGCCGCGGCACGGTCCGCCGCCGGGTTGGGCACCGCCGTCACTTCTGCGATCGGCGTGTACTCCATATAGAGGTTGTTCTCACAGACGAACACCACCGGCAGCTCCCATACCGCCGCGAGGTTCAGAGCCTCGTGGAACGCCCCGATGTTCGTGGCGCCATCGCCGAAGAAACAGATGCTCACCTGGCCTGAGCCGCGAGCCTTCGCGGACCAGGCCGCACCAGCGGCGATCGGAAGATGGGCACCCACGATCGCGTACGAGCCCATGACGCCATGGTCGACGCTCGTCAGATGCATCGACCCTCCCTTGCCCGCCATGAGCCCGC
>CAZDXK010000253.1:0-3364 GCA_964509215.1 uncultured Actinomycetes bacterium
TTGGGAAGCTGGCATTCTACCAACTGAATTACGCCCGCAGCGACGAGCGGGCAGTCTCACGAGCCGACTGCCCACCCCGCGCCCTTAACCTAGCGGCCGACTACCGCCTCGTGAAGACCATCTACCGTTCGTCAGCTCGCCCGAGAACGATACCGCTAGCGGACGTCGCCATCATGCGTCTCCCCGCTCAGCCGGCGCCCTAGCGCGGGATTGCGCTCAGCGATGAGCGCGGCGAATCTCCTCCATATCCTCTCGAGCTCGGATATCTCCAGAGGCGAAAGCGCGTCCTTTCGTTCGCGCGAGGAGACGACTGCCGTGGCGCTGGCGGTCGCTGCCGTGAGGGCCCGGCGCGACTCATCGCCGGCGGCGGATGATAGCTCGCTCTCGATCAGGTTTGCGTAGAAGTCTCCCGGTCCCGAGACCAGCGAAAGAGCCCTTGCCGCCGGCTCCGAAATTGTGGGACCCGCCTCGAGGTGCAGCCTCGCAAAGGGCAACGCCCAATTCTCGGCGGCGAAGTAGCCGGCGGGATTCGGGAGGATCGTCCACACGTGCAGAATCGCCAGCCTCGTGCCGCCGACATGCATCGATGAATGGTCACCTCCGTGCTCGGGCAGAAAACTCTCCTCATCCACCGTTCCGTTGTGCTCGTGCCATGCCTTCGACCCTCCCGGGAGAAGCGGAGGCAGTTGCCCAGCCTCGAGAGGAATAGCGTAGACGACGCCGAGCAATACGGGCCTGCCATCGATCGTCGCGTAGGTGAGCATCGCCGGATCCGCGATGGTGAAGCGACCCGCGATGACCTTCCCCGGGTTCGCCCAGTGCTCACCCATTGAAGGGAAGTCGCGTCCGAGCCGGCGGAATCCAGCGGCGATGGCGACGCTTCGATCGCGGTATTTTTCCGTCCCCGCGCGCGCCGACGCCAGAAATGCCGCCATGTCTTCAGTCGTCGCGGAGCCAGTGACTGAATTGTGAGCGGAGTGATCCTGCGCGTTGAGATTGACTGGCGGAAACGAGAGGATGAGCGCACAGGCGAGAAATCTCATCGAGGTCGGTGAGAGCTCGATGGCGCTACTGCTCATATATCGTCAGCAGCTTTGCCTTGATCTCCGGAGTGATGCCCTGCGGGAAATGGCTGACGCGGCGCAGCCTGGCGAGCTGGCCCGAATTGGGGCGCGTTCCTCCCGAGACGCGGTAAGACGAGCCAAGCTCGGCAAATCTCGCTTTCCATACTTCGACGAATGGAAAGGTGAGCATTCGGCGTCCGTCGAGTACGACGAGTCCGTCATCGTCGACAGCGAGAAGCTCCCCATTGACGACGCCGTTGGCCACCGTCACCTCCACGACGGCACCACGAGGACTCCGGGCGAGATTGAGATTCTCCATCTTCGGCCCGTAGCGGCAGCCCGTCGCCAGCGAGGCCACAATCAGAGCGGCGATGATCGGTTTCATGGCTACCTCGTAGGGATGGCGGTGGAATAGAATTGCTTCTCGAGATCTGACTGCTTCGATCGCCACCTGTCGATCGCTTTGGCAATCGATCCTTCGGTCGGGACAAAGGGCTTCGGCGCGGCGGAGTTCTTGATCCAGCTGCCGCGAACCCATTCGGTGTAGTAGCCCTGCGACGCGAGCATGAAGGTGCGAACCGAATCGGGAGCGATGGATCCGGTCGCAAACCGTGCGGAAAAGCGCTGGCCCGGAGTCGTGCTCAGGTAGCGATCGTCAGGCCCTGACAGGCTCGCGAACGCGGCGGTATCAGCCGCGCCATCGGAGCCGACGACCGCCTGCAGAGCGATTGTACGAATTGGCGCGTGAGAGAATTTCGTCGCGAAGCTCACCCTGTCGATCCGCCAGTCGTCCGCCACGAACGACAGCCGCACGCGAACGCTGTCGCCCGGCGGGGCGGGAATGACGACCGCGACATCGTGGAATGCGATCGGCCCTTTGTCGGTGAACCGCGCGACCTCGCGATACTCGCGTCCATCGCGAACGGAGACGCGCATGCCCATGTGCTTTCCATACCAGCGGCCCAGATCGATCGCGTTGGTGATCTTCTGCATGTCGCGACCAAGCCAATCGAGCGAGGCGGCCCCCGCGTCGCCGAGGATTCCTTCGTAGAGGAGCACGGTGTTGAGGAGGCTGTTCCGCAGCCGAAACGCTATCGCGATGCTGTCGTTGCCGGCGGGACGGGGGACGGTGATGTCCACGTAGTCGTGAAGGTCGCCCGAGTCCGCCGCCGCCAGAGTTCCCGCGTCGGTGGCGAAGGCGCTGCCATCGGCGCTCGCCAGAACGCGCGAGACGTCACGGCCAGCGCGGTCTCGCCCTCTCGGCGGCGCTAACGGCGCGCCGAGAACGAGCGGAAGTCCACGCTGGTCTGGAACGACGGTCTCGCCCGCAAGGTGGCGAGTCTCGATCAACTCGAGGTGATTGATGTAGTGGGTCTCGAGCGCTTCGTTGCGCACCTCGAGGCGCACGATCCCGTCGGGCCCAACGCCAACGCGGAGGCGGTCGACGTCACGTTGCTCGAAGAGGGGTGCGATGCTGTATGAGAATCCTTCCGCCTCAAGAACGTGCGTGCCGGAGCTGTCGGAGTAGATGGTCGGACACGATCCGAAGATCGCCACCAGCATGCCTGCGGTCGCAACTGTGCCGACAGCGATCCCCGCTGTAGTTGCGAGGCCTGTCATGCCCGGGCGGACGCGCGTCTGGTAGCTTTCCATCCCGACAACGCTGTCGAGCGGCACCGCCGTGACGCTGATGGGGTTCGCGCTGCCGATCGCGTACCGCTCACCGCTGCCCTTCACAAAGCCTCCGCCGACCGTCGCACCGCGGCTGTATACGACGGTGGACCCGTCGAGCATGTGCGCTTTGACAGGAGACGTTACGGTCGTGAGAGTCTCGGTGCGAGGGACGTCTTCCACTGCCAGCCTATTGAAGATGCAGCCAGTAAGTGTCAGCGTCGCCGCAATCGCAGCGTGACGGAGAACGCGAGGGCGGGGTGATCGTGCAAACGACATGAGGGCTCCGTTGGAGGTGGGCGAAAGATCACAACGACCGCGTTACAACAAGGACGGACCTTCCTCCGACTGTCGGGCGGAGGGCAACATTACTGTTGAGGGGTATTCGAGTCCCGCGCCCGATTTGAGCCAGGACTTGTCAGGCTCCGAGGCAGAGAGCTTACCGCTTTACCGTGAAAAGCACCAATACGTACTGTGACGTAGGAGGGAGGCTGCGGTCCCTTTCGCTGGGTGCGTCAGACCATGGAGAGCAAAACGGCGCCGCATGGGCGCCGTCGAAATGCGATCGTCGATGATCAGAGCCACAGGTGAGAATTGAACTCACGACCGCCCGATTACGAATCGGGTGC
>CAZDXK010000254.1:0-3348 GCA_964509215.1 uncultured Actinomycetes bacterium
GTGGGGTTGACCGGCATGGGCGGTGGCGCCTTGATGACACCGATCCTGCTGATCTTCTTCGGGATCAACCCCACGGCTGCTGTCTCCTCCGACCTCGTCGCCGCGATGGTGATGAAGCCCGTCGGCGGGGGGGTTCACGTACGACGCCGCACCGTCCGCTGGGAGCTGGTGCGATGGCTGTGCGTGGGCTCGATCCCGGCGGCGTTCGCCGGCGTCTTGGTGCTGAACGCGAGCGGCGACAGCGCCTCCATCGAGCACACGACGAAGGTCTTCCTGGGGATCACGCTCACCCTTGCGGCGGCGGCCATGGTCTTCAAGGCTTGGCTGCAGGGACGTCGGAGCGCGCTGGCCCGGGCGGGCCGGCGCGTCACGCTGGGACCCGAGGGGAAGATCCGTGTGCGCGTTCCCCTGACCATCCTCATCGGCGCGGTCGGAGGCATGCTGGTGGGGCTCACCTCGGTCGGGTCGGGATCGATCATCATCGTCTGCCTGATGCTCACCTACCCCCAGCTCCGTGGTGCGCATCTGGTGGGCACCGACCTGGTACAGGCGGTGCCGTTGGTGACATCGGCGGCGCTCGCGCACATCCTGGTCGGTGATTTCCAGCTCGCCCTCACGACGTCGATCCTGATCGGGGCGCTGCCGGCCGTGTACGTCGGTGCGCGGCTCTCGTCGAAGGCGCCGGACGGCATCATCCGCCCAGCCCTCGTGGTCGTGCTGCTCGCATCGGCCATGAAGCTGCTCGACGTGTCGAACGAAGCTCTCGGCCTCATCCTGCTCGCAGTCGTCCTCGTGGGCCTTCCTCTCTGGGGTGCGGTCGACGGGGCCGCGCATCCGCAGCACCTGTGGGACTCGGCGGGACTCCGCCGCCGGGGCTGGCTCAGATGGCAGGCGTTCGGGGCACCGGTCTTCCTCGGGTTCCCCGTCGCGGTGGCCTACTTCGCGAAGGCACGGCCGAAGCTGGTGGCCGCCACGCTTCGCTCGACTGCCGATCCGCTCCTCGCCCCGCGGGCCACGACGCTCACCCCCGGGCAGTCCGAAAGGCAGGTGTAGCCGTGTTCGAGCGGATCCTCGTGGCGGTGGACGGGTCACCCAAGAGCGAGAAGACGATCCTGATCGCGCTCGACATGGCCGAGCGCTACGGCTCGGCCGTCACGATCGTCCACGTTCGTGAATACGAGCGATACGAGGGGTCCGACGTCGACCTCGGTCCGCCCATCCCCGCCGAAGAGCTGGTGAACGACGTGTTGACGAGGTTCCGAGACAAAGGGATCGAGGCGCACGGAGAGATCCGCCGGGTGAGCTCGGGGAACACGCCGGAACAGATCGTCGAGGTCGCCACGGCAGCCGAGGCGGAGCTCATCGTGTTGGGCTCCCGAGGCATGAGCGAATGGAAGAGCCTGGTGCTCGGCGGGGTCGCCAACAAGGTCGTGCAACACGCCACGTGCCCGGTGCTCCTGGTGCGTTGACACGAGCGAGAACCGTTGTCGGTCGGGCATCTCGCTACGTGAAGCGGAACCTCGCTGAATGAGTGGTCCCGTCCGCGAGCGTCACGGTCATCAGATGGCAGGCACCTCGATAAGAGCTCGGGGTTTGCCAGCCATACCGCCAGCCGCCCTGCCCGAGGTACGCGAGGCCGGCTCGGTTCGTGTACGACTTGATCGGCCCCTGGGCTCCCGAGCACGCGATCGGCGTGGACCCGAGGCTCGTGAAGCTCGATAAGGACGAGACACCAACTCCGCCGGCGTCTCGGAGGATCCAGAGAACCGGGATGATCCTGCCGGCCCTGGCGACGTTCAGTCGCGTGTTCGAGATCGGCTTCTGGAATCCGGTGAAGGCGTAGATCACCTGGTAGGGACGGACGAGCGTCTTCTCGTTGCCCGCCTCGTCGACCGCGAGGACCGTGAACGCGCGGGAGCCCACGACGGACGTATCGATGCGGAACCCATCGGGGACGTCGCCGGAGCAGGATGCGGCCCCTGATCCCTCAGGCTCGTCCGCACAGGCGTAGTCGGCGATCACGCTCTGGTTCAGCCGGTAGACGGCGTTCCCGGGCGGCGTGGTGACCGTGATCGTCGGCGCAACGTGATCTCCGAGCACGGCGAGCGCCGGGTCGCCCGGACCGATGTCGTAGTTGTCCGTGGTTGAGCCCAGGGCGCTCCAAGCCCACGCTAGGAAGCCCACGACCCCGGCGTCGAACTGGGCACGGATCTTCTCGCGGAGCGCGTCGGCTCGAGCGGCGAGAGTTCCGTCGAGGTCGGTGGGGATGATGCCGGCTTCGCCGACGAAGAGCGGCTTGGCGATCGCACCGCACTGATCCAGCCGCCGTTGGAGGCCATTGAACTGATCCCCGGGGATCCCGACCTTCGGTCGACCGTAGTCGTGGTACTCGCACAGGTCGATCTGGGGGATGTCGTGCACGTATCGATATTGCCCGCCCTGCGCGCCGCACGCACCGTTGCCGATCGTTCCGAGGCTGACGAGATGATTCTGGTCGATCGACTTGACCAAGCCACCGACATCCTGCGCCCAGCTCCTGAGGATGTCCGCGGGTTCGTTGGTGCCCGTCGGGCACGGTTGCTGCACGCCTCCGACGAACTCGCTGACCTCGGCCTCGTTGATCAGCTGCCAAAAGGCCACACGCGGGTCGTCGCGGTAGCGCGCAACGACCTCGGCGACCCAGTCTCGGTACGGGACGAGCGCGTCAGGCGCGACGTCGGTCCGGTACCCGCTTTCGTACCAAGCGCGATCTTTCGGTGGGCTCGGTGAGGTCGAGCCGCATTCCCCCCACTGGTCGGTGAGGGTCACGATGACCCGCAAGCCATGGTCTCCGGCGACCTGCAAGGTGCGGTCGAACCGAGTCCAGTTGCGGACCCCACCGGGGGTCGTAGCGAGCGGCTGGAAGAACCACGCTCGCATCACCTCTTTGCCCGGGCCCATATCGGTCAGAGCTTGATCGAGCTCCTCGTCGCTGTATTCGAACCAACACCGGCCGTCACTGTTCGCGTTGTAGATGTTCAGGCCGGTGAATCGGTAAGGGTCCCCGGAGAGCCGGAGCTGGGTCCCTTGGCGTTGGATGAAGTCATCGACGGCCGCATCCGCAGGGACCGCGGCAAGGGCAGAGCCGAGCAAGGTCGCCGCGAGGAGGGACGACCCGAACCAACCCATTGCCCAGCGACGACCGACCCGCATCATGGGCCCTCACTCTCTGATTCGCGATGCGGATACCACGCTACTCCCAAGGTGGTCGCTTGACCGGATACGACGGGTATCGAGATGTCGGGGTTGTTGTTGTTGAGAGCAGCACCCCTGAGTGAGTGAGTGAGTGAGTGAGTGGGAGGAGGAGGA
>CAZDXK010000255.1:0-3344 GCA_964509215.1 uncultured Actinomycetes bacterium
GTCAGCAAGAACGAGGTCAAGAAGGTCCTGAAGGTGCTCACCGAGGACGAGTCCTCGATGGCCGCCAACTGGAGCCGCCGTTTCAAGAACAACATGGAGAAGCTCCACTCGGGCGACCCCTATCAGGTGGCCGAGGTCCTGCGGAACCTGGCCATCCGCGAGCGCGAGAAGGGGCTCTCGGCGGGTGAGAAGCGCATGATCCTCAAGGCTCGCCAGATCCTGATCTCCGAGCTTTCCTACGCGACCGCCAAGACCGAGGACGAGGCGGAGCTCATGATCGACGAGGTCTTGGACGGCGCCCACGGCGTCAAGATGGCCGCTCAGGCCTAGCCCCCGTCCCCCGATCGCCCTGATCCCACCTCGAGATCTGCTCGTCCGAGCGGCCCCTTGGCGTCCTTTTCGGTCCAACCGTTCAGGTCGCGGCCCTTCCAAACCGATGGTTCCTGAAGAGGGGCACGAGCCGATCTGCCCCTGTACGCGATGGGAAGGAACCGAGGGGATGGGCGAGCCCACGTCGGAGGGTCGCAAGAGCGCTCTGAAGGGGCGCCTGGTCGAGGGCGTCCGCTTGATCTTCATCGCCCTGTTGGCGACCGGGGGATTTGAGCTCGGCGCCGCCGTCTCCAAGCCCAGCGGGCCCAGAACCCTCCTGTACGTCTTCCTGGGTGCGGGCATGGGGTTCGTTGCAGGGGGGGTGCTCGGCCGTCTCACGCTTCGCGCGGTGACCGGACTGGAGCACGAGCTCCGCCGTACGCCCGCTCCCCAGCTCGCCGGAGCCGTCGTGGGGATGGTCGTCGGCCTCATCATCGGTGCCCTGTTGATGGTGCCGCTGCTGTTCCTGCCGGCCTCCGCGGCGTGGCCCACGCTCGTCTTCCTCTACATGGTCCTGGGGTCGCTTGGCTTCCGGGTCGGAGCAGCCAAGTACGAGGACATCTTCGGCCTGGTCGGCATGAAGCCGCGGGCCGCGGTCGCGAGTCGCGGCGATCTGCACGTGATCGACACCAGCGCGCTGATCGACGGCCGGGTCGCCGACCTGGTCGCCACGGGGTTCGTCGCAGGGACGATGTTGCTGCACGACGGAGTCCTGCGCGAACTGCAGTCGATCTCGGACTCGTCGGATCCGCGCAGACGCACGCGCGGCCGACGCGGTCTCGACGTCCTGGTTGAGCTCCAGAAGTCCCCGACGATCCAGCTCCAGCTCGTCGAGGAAACCGGCGTCATGGACGTGGACGCCGCGCTCGTGCGCCTCGCTCGTGAGCGAGGGGGCACCCTCATCACCGTCGATGCCAACCTCGCGAAGGTTGCCGAGGCCCTTCGAGTCCCCGTCGCTCAGATCAACGCGCTCGCTTCGAAGTTCCGCGTGCCGTACGCGGCCGGCGACGAGATCTCGGTTCGCTTGGTGAAGGAGGGCCGCGAGCACGGCCAAGGTGTCGGCTACCTGGACGACGGCACGATGGTCGTCGTCGAGAAGGCCACCGATCAGATCGGCACGCAGGTCGAGGTCAGGGTCACGAACGTCATCCAAACGACGACCGGTCGTATGGTGTTCGCCGCCCTCGCCGAAGTCGACGCGTAGCCTCGCCCAGACCCCACCTCCCATCCGCTCGAGTCATCCCGATCGCCGACGTCTGGCATGCTTCCCCGTATGGAAGGAGCGCGGGCCGTCGCCGTGATCGTTGCGGCAGGATCGGGGACCCGGCTCGGCCACAACGAACCCAAGGCGCTCCTCATGATCGGTGGGCGCCCGCTGGTGGCGGTCGCGGTCGAGCGGGCGCTCGCCTCTCGTTCGATCGCCGGCGTCGTCGTCGTGGCTCCACCGGGGTTCGAGGGCAAGGTTCGCGAGGTATTGGCTCCGAGCGCCGGATCGTGCGTGATCGTCTCGGGCGGCGCGACCCGTCAACGATCCGTCGCGGCGGGGCTGAACGCGGTCGACGCACAGGCCGATGTGGTCGTCGTCCACGACGCCGCCCGCCCCTTCGCGTCGGCCGAGCTGTTCACGGCGGTCGTCGACGCCGTGGTGGCCGGCGCGGACGCCGCGGTGCCGGTGCTCCCGCTCGTCGACACCGTGAAGCGGGTTCGCGACGGTTCGATCGTCGGGACGGAGCCCCGTGACGAACTGGCGCTCGCACAGACACCGCAGGCATGTCGCATCGAGCTCCTGCGCCTCGGGCTCGCGAAGGCCGAGGAGTCGGGGGTCGAGTTCACCGATGACGCCGGACTACTCGAGTGGATGGGCGCATCCGTACGCACGGTGGCGGGCGAACAGGGGAACTTCAAGATCACGACCGCCCTGGACCTCGCCCGAGCCGATGCGGTCCTCGGAGCGACACATGACTGAGCTCCGCGTAGGTCTGGGGTTCGACGTGCACGCCCGCGACGCTTCACGCGAGCTCTGGCTCGGCGGCGTTCTGTTCGAAGGCGAGGCCGGCCTTGCCGGGCACTCCGACGGCGACGCGGTCTGTCACGCACTCGCCGACGCGCTCCTCGGAGCTGCGGCGCTCGGCGACGTCGGGCAGCACTTCGCCGACACCAACCCCGCGGTCGAAGGGATCGGCGGGCTTGAGCTCCTGGCGCGGGCCGTGACGCTCGTTACCGACGCCGAGCTCTTCCCCGCATCGTGCGACGTCACGGTCCTCTGCGAACGTCCCGCGATCGCCCCGCGCCGCGACGATATGCGCTCCGCGCTCGCGCGGGTCCTGGATGTCCCGCTGGAACGCGTGTCGGTGAAGGCCACTCGCCCGGAGGGCTTGGGGCTCTCCGGCGATGGCGTCGGCTGCCTCGCGCTCGCGACGCTGCGATGACGGATCCGGCGGCCGTCGGTGGACGACGCGCGGTCGTCGAGGCGATCCGCGCCGGACGCGTGGCAGTGGTGCTCGTCGCTCCCGGCGTCCGTGAGACCCAGGGGTTACGTGCGGTCGCGGACGCGGCAGTCGCCGCCGGGATCGACATGCACGAGACGGGCAGGGCGGAGCTGGATCGCCTGGCGAACGATCACCAGGGCGTCGTCGCGCGACTGCGCGACGATGCCCGCCCGCGCGAGCTGGGGGAGCGTGACCTCGGAACGTTCCCGTTCGCAGATCAGGCGCTCGTCGTCGTCCTCGACGGCATCACGGATCCGCAGAACTTCGGCGCCGCCGCCCGTTCGGCAGAGGCGGCCGGGGTTTCCGCGCTCGTCACGCGCGTCCGCCGCGCCGCCGACGTAACGCCCGCGGCGGTCCGCGCGTCCGCGGGGGCGTTGCTGCACATCCCTCTCGCGCGCGTGGCCAACATCCCGCGCGCGCTGGGCCGGCTGCAGGACGTGGGCTTCACGGTCGTCGGTCTGGACGGCGACGCGCAGGCGTCGATCT
>CAZDXK010000256.1:0-3341 GCA_964509215.1 uncultured Actinomycetes bacterium
GCTCCCGCGCCTCCGCGAGCTGGGCGTCGAGGTCGTGGCGGGAGGTCATGACCCGTCGCACCTGGACGGGGCGACGCTCCTGGTTACCAGCCCCGGCGTGCCGCAGGGCGCTCCGATCCTCTCGTGGGCCGCGGAGCGGGGTATCCCGGTCTGGAGCGAGCTCGAACTGGGGGCGAGGCTCAGCAACGTGCCCTACCTGGCCGTGACCGGCACGAACGGCAAGACGACGACGACGGGATTGATCGCGTCGTGCCTGCGGGCCGCCGGTCACGACGCGGTTGGCTGCGGCAACATCGGTCATCCGTTCCCGCTGGCGGCCCGGGAAGGGCACGACGTGCTGGTGGTCGAGGCGTCCTCGTTCCAGCTGCGGTTCGTCGAGACGTTCCACCCACGGGTCTCGGTCTTGCTGAACCTGGCTCCCGATCATCTGGACTGGCACGGCTCTGAGCAGGCCTACGTCGAGGCGAAGCGGAACATCGTGCGCACGCAGGGCGAACGCGACACGCACGTCGGCAACCGCGACGACGCGCGTGCGGCCGCGCTTTCGCACACCGCTCCTTGCCGAGTAGTCTGGTTCAGACTAGAGGCGCCGGACGACGGCGAGGTCGGCTACATCAACGGAGCGCTGGTGTCACGTGTCGCAGGGACCGAGCCCCTGGGACCCGTCGACGGCGAACGCGCGGGATACCGTGCCGACGCCGCCGCGGCCGCGGCCGCCTCCCTCGCGTTCGGCGTCTCACCCGAGGCGATCCGTCGGGGGATCGCGAGCTTCACTCCCGGCCACCATCGCGGCGAGATCGTCGCGCTCGTCGAAGGCGTGCGCTTCGTGGACAACTCGAAGGCGACGAACGTGCATGCCGCGCTCGCTGCGATCGACGGCGTCCAGGGAGCGGTGCTGATCGCCGGAGGTCGCGCCAAGGGGGTCGACCTGTCGCCGCTCCGTTCCCGCTCCGATCGGCTCGCGGGGGTCGTCGCGATCGGCGAATCAGCCTCCGAGATCGAATCGGTCTTCGACGGGCTTCTGCCGGTTCGCCGCGCCGCCTCGATCGAGGAGGCGACGGGGGCGGCGCTCGCGCTCGCACCCCGGCCGGGAACGGTGTTGCTCGCGCCCGCCTGCGCGAGCTGGGACATGTTCCACGACTACGTGGAGCGTGGTGATCGTTTCGCGGCCGCCGCGCGGGCGTTGATGGAGGAGATGGTGGCCCGTGGCTGATCGGGCGACCGCGAAACGGACGGCCGCAGGCCGGGGGACGGCGCTCCGTGTCGTGCCCTCCCCCGCCCGACGACCGAAGAAGTCCCCCGCCGCCGCGGCCCGAACCAGCGTGATCCTCCTGCTCGTGTCCGCCGCCCTGCTCACCACGATCGGCGTGGTCGAGGTGTTCTCCGCGAGCTCCGTGTACGCGTTCACGAACTACGACAACAGCTTCTGGTTCCTGGAACGACAGGCGATCTACGCGGCGATCGGCATCGGCGCGTTGCTCCTGACGGCACGGATGCGCTACACGGCGTGGCGCCGGTTGTCGGGACCCCTCGTGGTCGTCGCCGTCGTGCTCCTGCTGCTGGCGCTCCACCCGACCGCCGGCTCGTCGGTCTACGGCGCGTCCCGCTGGATCGGCCTGGGGCCCCTCACCTTGCAACCGGCGGAGTTCGCGAAGCTCGCGCTGATCGCTTTCAGCGCGGCGGTTCTCGCGCAGAAAGAGCGCAAGCTCGACGACTGGCTGCACCTGGCGTTGCCGCTCGGTCCCGTGGTGCTGCTCGTCGCGGCGATCGTGATGCTCCAGCGCGACCTGGGCACGACGACCGTGATCGTGGGAAGCGTCCTGATGATGCTGTTCGTGGCCGGGGCACGGCTCCGTCACCTGTTGGTGACGGGCGTCATCACGCTGGGCGGCCTTTCGTACCTCATCTTCGGAGAGGCATACCGCCGCGCCCGCTTCCT
Source organism: uncultured Actinomycetes bacterium (assembly GCA_964509215.1). Taxonomy (GTDB): domain Bacteria; phylum Actinomycetota; class UBA4738; order UBA4738; family HRBIN12; genus JBBQVZ01. The sequence goes on from CAZDXK010000256.1 coordinate 1,940, forward strand.
GTCGTTCTTCGACCCCTGGAAGGATCCGTTGAGCAACGGGTATCAGCTCATCCAGGGGCTGATCGCGCTCGGGTCAGGCGGGTGGTTGGGTGTCGGTCTCGGCGCGAGCCGCCAGAAGTGGGCGTACCTGCCGAACGCGCACACGGACTTCATCTTCGCGGTGCTGGGGGAGGAGCTGGGACTGCTCGGGGAGTTCGTGGTGATCGTCTCGTTCGGCGTGATGATCTACGCGGGCATCCGGATCGCGGTCCGCGCTCCCGACACGTTCGGACGGCTCTTGGCCGCCGGGATCACGTCGTGGATCGGGCTGCAGGCGATCGTGAACCTCGGCGCCGTCACCGGGCTCCTGCCGATCACCGGCGTTCCACTGCCTTTCGTATCCTTCGGTGGCAGTGCCCTGATCGTTACGCTCGGCGCCGTCGGGGTGCTCGCCTCGATCGCCCGAGCGGGCGCCGGGTCCCGGGCAGGCGGGTTGCGGGCAGCCTCGTCCCGGACGAGTGAAGCGCGCCGAACGGCCGAGCGAAAGAGGAAGGCGCGTCGGTCGCGCACGTCGACGCGGCGGGCGCCGGCGTGAACGTGGTGATCGCGGCCGGTGGGACGGGCGGACACATCTTCCCCGCGCTCTCGTTGGCGGACACGCTGGTTCGTGAGCACGGCGCGAAGGTTCGGTTCATCGGATCGCGCGATGGTCAAGAGGCGACGCGCATCCCCGCGGCCGGATACCGATTCGACGCGGTCGCGGCTGCGCCGTTCGTCCGCGAGGTGTCGATGCGAGCGGCGAAGGCGCCGGTGATCGCCCTGCGCTCGGTGTTCGCGTGCGCGCCGCTGGTGCGAGGGGCAGACGTCACGGTCGGCATGGGCGGCTACGTGAGCGTGTCTCCGATCCTCGCTGCCAGGCGAGCGCATATCCCGATCGTGCTGCACGAGCCGAACGCCGTGCTTGGCTTGGCGAACCGCCTCCTCGCCCGATGGGCAACCGCGATCGCGATTGCGTTCGACGACGCCCGCAGCCGTATCCCGGGCGACGCGCGGGTCGAGACCATCGGCTATCCGGTGCGCCAAGCGATCCTCGACGTCCGGGCGCATCGTGACGACCTCGTCGCAGAGGGCCGCACGGTGCTGGGCCTCGATCCTGCACGGCGGACGGTGATGGTGACGGGTGGGAGCCAGGGCGCGTTGCACCTGGATCAAGTGGTGGCCGCGGCGTTGCCGGTCTTCGCCGAACGTATCGGGCTCCAACTCTTGGTGCTCACGGGCCCGGGACGCGAGGCGGAGCTGGCCGGCGCCGCGGAACGTGCGGGCGCCGCTCGCGTCGTCGTGCTTCCCTTCCTCGATCGGATGGAGCTCGGCTACGCCGCGGCCGATCTGGTGGTGTCGCGGTCGGGAGCGACGACGATCGCCG
>CAZDXK010000257.1:0-3335 GCA_964509215.1 uncultured Actinomycetes bacterium
GGTCACCGGATCCCGGTATCGACCTCGAGCGTGACCCGCGTGTACGACCCGGTCTCAACCTGCACCGTCTGCGGGACCGGCGTCGGGGGCCCGCCGCCGCTCGGCGCAACCGCGACCACCGCGTAGGTCCCAGCGCGAAGGTTCATGGTGAACCGGCCCTGCGCGTCCGCCGAAACCATGGTCGTCGAACCGTCCGACGCCGTCGCCCGCACGTCGCCCTGGAACGGGCGATCGGGGCACGGGCTCGTGACGCTCTCGACGGGACACGTCGGCCCCAGCTTCACGACGCCTCGGATCCCCGTCCCGGGCGGCGCCGGACGTTGGCATCCCGTGAGGGCGAGGGATGCGGCGAAGAGCGCGATGGCGGGCCGCCGAAGCATCCCGGTCGGACGACCTCGGATCGCGCTCGGTTCCGGCGGCTCAGACCCCGCCGTACGCCTCCGGACGGAGCGTCGCGATGTACGGGAGGTTCCGGTACCGCTCGGCGTAATCCAGGCCGTAGCCCACCACGAACTCGTTCGGGATCTCGAAACCCGTGTAGCGGATATCGAGCGGGACGCGCTGGAGATCCACCTTGCGGAGCAGCGCCGCCACCTCCAGGGATGCGGGCTTGCGTGCGCGCAGGTTCTTCAAGAGGTAGTTCAGCGTGAGACCGGAGTCGATGATGTCCTCCACAAGCAGCACGTCGAGCCCCTCGAGGTCGTGATCCAGGTCCTTGAGGATCCGGACCACCCCGGACGTCTGAGTGGCCGCCCCGTACGACGACACCGCCATGAAGTCGAACTCGAGGGGCAGCCGGATGTAGCGGGCCAGGTCCGCCATCACGACGAACGCACCCTTCAGTACCCCGACCAGCAGGAGCCTGCGACCCGCGTAGTCGTTCCCGATCCGCTCCCCCAGCTCGGCGAGCTTGGCCTGGATCTCCTCGCCGGTGATCAGGACGCGATCGATGTCGGGTTCGTAGGCCTCCACGTGATCCGTGAGTGTAGAGAGCGAGGACTGATCGATGAGCGTCACGTCTTCCCCTTTCCCGGCCGGGGTGGATCGGTCTCGCCGTGTCGGAGGGAAGGACGAGTGAGACGAACATACTCCCGGTCGCGCCGAGCCTTCAAGCTTGACGACAGGTCTCGCCGCCGCCCAGGACGCCCGGCCGCCAGGTCGAGGACCGCGAGCACGTCCGCCCGGGAGCACGGGACGCCGCAACGGTAGACGGCATGTGCCACGACCCGTCCGGCGATCGCCCGGGGGAGATCGAGCAGCCGCGATGCGAGGAGATCCACGCCGTCGGGCGTCTCGTCCACGACGTCGCCGAGCACCACGAACGTCTGCCGCATCAACTCGTCGGCGTCTTCTCGGAGACCGGCGGCGGTTCGGACCAACGGCTCGCGGAGACTCCGGCCGACGGCGCGCTCCAGCCTCGGGAGGCCACGGAGCCGGATGGCGTTGCGCAGGAAACGAGTGTCGGCATTCGTCGGATCCGTACGGGGTCGCAGGTGCAGTGACCGGCAGAACGATTCCACCTCTTGCCGCGTGACCTCGATCAACGGATTCACCCATGTGCCGGTCACCGGCGCGATGCCACTCATCCCTCCGATCCCGCTCCCCGTGACCAGGCCGATGAGGACGGTCTCGGCTTGATCGTCCATCGTGTGCCCGATAGCCGTCCTCGCGACGCCGCTCTCGCGCGTAACCTCGGCGATGGCGAAGTGCCGTTGCTCGCGCGCCCACGCCTCGACCGACGCACCCTTGGGTGGAGACGACGTGGCAGCGCGCACATGGAACGGAAGACCGTGCCGGGCCGCCAGCCGCCTCACGTATGCCGCGTCGAGTACGGAGCCCTTCCGGAGCCGGTGATCGAAGTGGAACACCTCGAGACGGACCTTCAAGAGCCGGCGGAGCCGAACGAGCGACTCCAACAGACACACGGAATCCGGTCCCCCCGACACCGCGACCAGGACCACCTGCCCCGGCAGGAACATCTCGTGCTCGCGAACAGTCGCCGTCACTCGCTCGAGGATCCGGGCGACGGCCGGCGGTCGGTGCATGGAGCCCCCTAGCCGCCCACCCTCGTGAGCCAGCGTTCCGGGTCGCCGATCTCGTCGAGCGTCGGCAGGTCGTCGGCACTCCGCCACACCAGGTTGAACGTGGACATGCCTGCACGGTCGACGATGGTGCGCACGAAGCGTTCGCCGGTGTCGTATTGACGGATCTTCTGCTCGAACCCGATCGCCCGCTGCAACGTCCGTTCGACGTTCGAGGCGCGCCGGCGTGCGGAGAGCGCTCGGCGCATGCGGTCGACGTCCTTCACGTGATCGCGCGCGACCTCATTCATGACGTACGACGCGTGACCCTCCAACAACGACATCATGGCCTGCATCCGCATGAACATCTCGCGTTGCTCCGGCGAGAGCAGCAGGAAGACGCCGCCCATGCCACGCCAGTCGACGCTGCCTGACCTGGCCTCCTCGGCCGCCCGTCGCAACTGGTTCATCATCTGGCCCGGATCGAGCTCGATGCTGCCCAGGTAGTCGTCCACCTGCCCCGAGAGATAGCCGCGGAGCCAGGCGGCCGAACCGAACTGCACCCGATGCGTCACCTCGTGGATCGCGATCCACAACCGGAAGTCCTTGGGGGGAAGCGAGTAGCGCCGTTCGGCTTCGACGATGTTCGGCCCCACGAAGTACAGGAGCCCCTCGTCGTCGGGTGGGAGGAAGACGTCGTACTGACCGAGCACCTTGCGCGCGACGTAGCCCATGAGCGCGCCCGTCTGCGCACCGAGCGCCTTCCGTTTGAACTCCGCGCGAGTCGGTCGTCCGTCGAGCATCCGCTCGGCGAGCGGTTCCAACAGCCGCTGCAGCCCGTTGAGGTTGGCGCGGATCCACTCCGAGCGCGCCATGACCCACGCGCGGGAGCGGAACCCCTGCACGTCCATGGCGGTGAAGTCGCGGATCAGACCTTCCGCGCGGGGAACGATCTCAGCCATGTCTTCTCGAAGCCGCGCGCGCTCCACGCCCGGGACCGGTACGCCTGGGCCCGAGACCCGCCGGCCGATGTCGACGGCCGTGTCCCAGTCGGCCAGGCGAGCCGCGTACGAACCCATCGACCAGTCGAGGGTGTGGGCGGCGTCCATCGGCGGCGAGGGGGGACTAGCCCCCTTCGGCCTTCTTCCGCGCTGCGATCATCGCGGCCCGGCGCGCCTGCCCCTCGGCGACACGGCGATCGGTCCCCTTCTCGAGGAGCTCGGCGAGCTTCTCGTCGAAGACCGCCTGATCCAGGGCGACCTCGACGCGCTCGGCCGGAGCGGCCGGGGGCGCAGGGGCCGCCGCGGCGGGCGC
>CAZDXK010000258.1:0-3335 GCA_964509215.1 uncultured Actinomycetes bacterium
CGACGCTCGAGGAGTTCGGCTGGAACCTCTTCGCCGCGCTCACCTCCATCGACTCGGGCTCGGTCGAGCTGCTGGCGAAGGACCCTGTCACCGCCGAGCGCGAGCTCCGGCGCGACTTCGACACGCTCAGTGCCATGGGCGAACGCAACTACATCGCCACCACGGCCGCCTACCTAGCCTTCGCGTTGCTGCTGCAGGGCCGGTACGAGGAGGCCGACGGATTCGTCACGTTCAGCGAGGAGACCGCCGCACCCGACGACCTGACGTCGCAGTTCCTGTGGCGGCAGTTCCGAGCGAGGTTGCTGTCGATCCACGACAAGCACGAAGAGGCCATCGCCCTGGCACATCGGGCCGTGGAGCTGACCGACGAGACGGAGGAGACCGAGTCCCAGGGCAACTCCCGGCTGGATCTCGCCCACGTATACGTGCGGGCGGGCAGGATCGCCGAAGCCCAGACCGCGTTCCGCGAGGCGCAGGAGCGCTTCGAGCGCAAGGGGATCGTCGTCCTGGTCGACGAAATCCAGGAACGCCTCGATGCGCTCAGCTCCTGACGAGGATTGCGCCCCGTCGCGGCCGACCCGTAGAGTGCGGAGATGGACCCTGAGAAGAAGCTGACGCCGGCGCTCGGCGAGGCGAGGAAGCGCCGTCAGACCCTGCACGACGCGATCGTCCAGTTGGAGATGGCGATCAGCTCGCCGGCCGCGGGGCGCGCGCCCGACTGGGCCGCGCAGGTCGCGAAGGACCTCGTCGGGGTCCGCGACGCGTTCGAGCAACACGTGATGGTCACCGAGAAGCCGGGCGGGCTCTACGAGGAGATCATGGAGCGAGCTCCCCGCCTCAACGGTACTGTGAAGCGGCTGCAGGACGAGCACCCGACGATCGCCGACACGGTTGCCGCGCTCGTCGAGAGGCTGGACGCGGGCGAGGTCGAGACCGACGTCTGGCCGCCGGACAACGCGCGCAACGATCTCCAACGAATGATCGGCGCGGTCGTGCGCCATCGGCAGAAGGGCGCCGACCTCGTCTGGGAGGCGTACAACGTCGACATCGGCGGCACCGAGTAGCTCGAGGCACGGGTCCAGGTCTTCGGGTCGCGTAGGCTTCCGATCGTGGTCCGCGTCGCGCTCGGCCAGCTGAACACGACCGTCGGCGATCTCGACGGCAACGTCGCCCGCATGGTCGAGTGGACGGCGCGTGCGGCCGACGCCGGCGCCGATCTCATCTGCTTCCCGGAGCTCGCGATCACCGGCTATCCGCCCGAGGACCTGGTGCTTCGCGCGCGCTTCGTCGGAGACAACCTGGCGGCGCTCGACGCGCTTGCCGCCTCGACCGCCAGATCGTCATGTGCGGTGATGGTCGGGTTCGTGGACCGCTCGGAGCGGGGCTTGCACAACGCCGCCGCACTCGTCCGCGACGGCCGCGTGCAGGAGCGCTACCACAAGATCCAGCTGCCGAACTACGGCGTGTTCGACGAGAAGCGCTACTTCGTGCCGGGAACGGCGGCGTGCTCGGTCCGCCTGGCGTCGTCGGAGCTCGGCCTGTCGGTCTGCGAGGACGCCTGGCACGGCGACTCGCCGTTCGACGAGTACGCGCGCACCCATCCACAGGTGGTCCTGAACATCAACGGGTCTCCTTACCACCACGGCAAGGGTGCCGAACGCCTGGAGATCTGCCGCGCGCGCGCGGAGCAGACGGGAGCCTGGTTCGTGTACGTGAACGCGGTGGGCGGGCAGGACGAGCTCGTGTTCGACGGCGGCTCGATGGTGGTCTCGCCCGAGGGCGAGATCGTCGCCCGAGCCGCGATGTTCGAAGAGGACCTCGCGTTCTTCGATCTGCACGACCTCGCAGGCGGTGCAACATCGTCGGTCGGCCTCGAAGCGCCGCCTCCGCCGTGGCCCACCGGCCCGGAAGAGGTGTACCGGGCGTTGGTGCTCGGTCTCGGGGACTACGTGCGCAAGAACGGGTTCCGTGAAGTGTTGATCGGCATGTCGGGAGGGATCGATTCGGCGTTGGTGGCCTCGCTCGCCTCCGACGCGCTGGGGCCCGAGGCCGTCCACTTGCTCGCGATGCCGTCGGAGTACTCGTCGCCGGGAAGTGTCGAGGACGCCATGGACTGCGCCGGAAGTCTCGGGGCGAGGATCGACGTCGTGCCGATCACCGACGTCTTCGACGCGTACAGGCGCACGCTTACCGAGCTGTTCGCCGGAACGGGTGAAGGCACCGCGGAGGAGAACCTGCAGGCGCGAATCCGGGGCAACCTGCTGATGGCGCTCTCCAACAAGTTCGGCTCGCTCGTGCTCGCGACCGGGAACAAGAGCGAGTACGCCGTGGGCTACGCCACGCTCTACGGCGACATGGCCGGTGGGTTCGCTCCGATCAAGGATGTCCCGAAGACGGTCGTCTACGAGATCGCCGCGTGGCGGAACGCGCAGGGTCCCGGGAAGCCACCGATACCCGAGCGGATCATGACCAAGCCCCCGAGCGCGGAGCTCCGGCCGAACCAGCTCGACACGGACTCGCTGCCGCCGTACGAGACGCTCGACCCGATCATCGAGGCCTACGTCGAGGACGACGACGACGTGGATGCCATCGTCGCCCGGGGGTTCGACCGGGCGACGGTGGAACATGTGACGCGCATGATCGATCGCGCGGAGTACAAGCGGCGGCAGGCCGCGCCCGGAGTGAAGATCACGCCGAAGGCGTTCGGGCGCGACCGCCGCTTGCCGATCACGAACCGCTACGGGCTGACGTAGCTCCTTATGTCAGCGACCACGTGACGGTCACCGACACCTGCGTTTCCAGCGTCGGAGGCTGGATCGGCGTGGAGGCCGTGTCCATCGCGCCGCCAGCCATCTCGCGGCCGTAGTAGATCGGCGGCGTGGATCCATAGGAGCTCTCCTGGATCGACACCACTTGACCCAGCTGTGCGTCGCCCGCTCCTGCGAGCGTCTCGGCCTTCGAGCGAGCTTCGACCACGGCGGCCTCGAGCGCCTGGTTCACGCCCTGGTTCTCATCCGAGAGCTTGAACGTGATCCCGTTCGACAGGTTGGCTCCAGCCTTGACGGCGTCGTCGATCACCTCGCCGACCTTGGAGATGTCGCGGAGCGTGACATCGACCTGGTTCACGGCCTGATACCCGGTGATGTCTATGCCGCTGTTGCCGTAGGTGGGATAGATGCTGACGTAGCTGGTGGCGATGTCGTTCTTCCCGACGCCCTTGTCCATCAGCGACGCGATAAGTGCCGTCATCTTCACCGCGTTCTCTGACAACGCGCCCTGAGCGGTGTTCGCCTGGGTCTGCACGCCGAGGCTGACGACCGCCTCGTCGGGCATGG
>CAZDXK010000259.1:0-3312 GCA_964509215.1 uncultured Actinomycetes bacterium
CCGTCGCGCTCGCGATTCGACGCCGGCTCTCGCCGGCCATGGCCGGTGGTCTGGCGGCGAGCGGGATCGCGCTCGCGACGGTGGGGTTCGCGGGGGAGCTCGCCCTTGCGATCCTGTTGATCGCCGCCGTCGGTGCAGCCCGAGCGTTCTTCGACGTCGCGGCTCGCACGCTGCTCCAGCGAGCCGTGAAGGACGATGTGTTGGCTCGCGTCTTCGGGCTGGAGGAGGGACTCCAGATGCTCGGGCTGGCGGCCGGATCGGCGGCGGCGCCGGTCTTCGTCTCAGGGTTCGGGCCGCGAGGAGCGTTCATCGCCGCGGGCGGGCTGCTGCTGGTCGTCGTCGTAGGGACCTGGCCCGGTATCGGCAAGGTGGATGCGAGTGCCGTCGTCCCCGGACCGGAGCTCGCGCTGCTCCGTAGCATCCGGATCTTCGCGCCGCTGCCGGAGCACGTCGCCGAGCAACTGTCGTGGCTTCTGATCCCGGTGGAGGTGGCGGCCGGCACGGTAGTCATCCGGGAGGGCGACGCCGGGGACCGCTTCTACCTCGTGGTCGACGGGACGCTCGCCGTCATGGTCGGTGCGGAGCCGCGGCGCGAGCTCGGTGCCGGCGCATCGTTCGGTGAGATCGCCTTGCTCCGCGACGTTCCCAGGACCGCGACGATCATCGCGCTCACCGGTTGCCGCCTTCTCGCCCTTGAGCGGGACGTCTTCCTTCAGGCCGTCACGGGGTCGAGGCGCAGCGTGCGGGCCGCCAACCGGGGGATCGACCGGCACCTTGGCGGGCGCGGGAACTGATGGTCACATCTTCGACACACCCCGCCATGAACCCTCCCGGGATGTCTAACGAACCAATCGTTGGAGCCCCTCTCTCCGAAGGAACGGCCCGGATCCCCCATCCGGGCCGTTCCGACGTTCCGGGGCAGTTCTTCGCGTCATCCCGTGGGTCGTTCTGGAGCTCGTGGGACAATCGCGACGATGGCGACCACCCGCGTGTCCCGCAAGCTCGACCGGCTTCACGAGATCCTGGCGGCGACGGGAGGTGTCGTCGTGGCCTACTCCGGCGGGACGGACTCCACGCTCGTCGCGGCCGTCGCCTCCCGCGCGCTCGGGGATCGCGCGCTCGCGATCACGGCCGTCTCGCCGTCGCTCCCCCCCGGAGAGGCCGATGAAGCCCGGCGGGTCGCGGGCGAGCTGGGCATCGCGCACCGCACGATCCGCACGCACGAGGCGGAGCGGCCGGCGTACCTGGCGAACGGGACCGACCGGTGCTACCACTGCAAGACCGAGCTGTACGACGTGCTCGCGCGCGTCGCCGAGGAGTCCGATCTCCGGGTCGTCGTGTCGGGCGCGAACCTTGACGACCTCGGCGACTTCCGGCCGGGTCTCGCGGCCGCGGTGGAACACGGCGTGCGCCACCCGCTCGTGGAGGTGGCGATGTCGAAGTCGGACGTGCGTGAGGCGGCGCGCGAGCTGGCCATCCCCACGTGGGACAAGCCGGCGTCGGCGTGCCTGGCCTCGAGGATCCCGTTCGGGGTGATGATCAAGGTGGAGGAGCTCTCGAAGGTCGGTCGCGCCGAAGAGCTGCTGAAGGAGCTCGGGTTCCGTCAATGTCGCGTGCGCGTCCACGGCGACGTCGCTCGCATCGAGGTGGACCTCGCGGATGTCCCGCGCATGGCTGAGCCGGGCGTCCGAGAACGTGCGGTGCAGGGGCTCCGGGAGCTCGGCTATCGTTACGTCGCGCTCGACCTCGAGGGCTTCCGGTCGGGAAGCATGAACCCCGAGCAGCCGTAGCGCATGCACGAGACCCGTATCCGGATCCGCTGGCGCGATATGGACGCTTACGGCCACGTGAACAACGGCGTCTATCTGACCTACCTCGAGGAGTGTCGCGACGCGTGGGCCCAGGAGTTGCTCGGCGCTGCCGACGGAAGCTGGGACTTCGTGCTGGCGCACATCGGCATCGACTACCGGAACCAGCTGACGCAGGCGGACGGCGAGATCCTCATCCGGTGTCGTCTTGCGTCGTTCGGCCGGTCGAGCATCCGTACGCGCGAGGAGATCGCGAAAACGGACGGCTCGATCGCCGCCGTTGCCGAGGCTGTGGTCGTCCCGCGCGATCCCAGCGCGGATCGTTCCCGCCCCCTCACGGAGCATGAGCGGGAGTTGTTGCAGGCCGCGCTCGACGGCGACGCGGAGGAGCGCTAGATCGTCGGGACGGGAAGCACACGACGGCCGTGGACGAAGTGGTCCCGGTACCAGCCGTCGCCGACCCACATGATCGTTACGCCGCCCGGCGTGCTCGAGGAGTCCAGCGCCCAGCCGTTGCCGATGAACGTGTCGGCGTGATCGACGCGGCCGTCGCCGTCGCCGTCGTAGAACATCAGATCGCCGGGCTGGAGCTTCTCGTAGGTCAGCTTGCCGATCGCCGCCATGTCCGCCGACGTTCGCTCGGGCAGATCCCAGCCGAGGTATGGCCGCGGCGGGGAGACGTTCCAGTACCCACCGTCACTCGCGCGCAGGAGCCACCAGATGAAGCCCGAGCAGTCGAAGCCGGCCACCGGTTGGCCGAGCGAGTACGGCGACGTTGTGTCGCCCCACTCGCCGCCCCACACGTAGGGGAACCCGACGAACTGGACACCCCACTGAACGATCTGTTGCTGTTCCGGCGTGAGCGACGGCAGCTCGATACCTTGGTACTGCGCTATCAGCGAAGGCACGTTCCACGACGGTTGCGTCACGGCCCGATAGAGCGAGTATGCGACCTGCGCCCGCGAGAGGGGCGTCGTGGGACCCACGTCCGCCGATTCGTCCGAGCTGTTGTAGCGGAGCCCGAGACGCAACCCCAGGATCAGCGCGCCGAAGTTGGGCGGGAGCTTGAACGCCACGCCGTCGGCCGTGTGCAGGCGGTTCAGGGACCTGATCGCGGGCCCGAGACCCAGCGCCATCGTCAGCACGCGATGCACCATCGTGGTCGTCACAGGCTTGTCCGGGGCGAACGTTCCGGCGGCGGTTCTCTTCATCCAATGGAGCTTCACAGCGATGTTGGCGGCAGGGTAGAACGAGTCGCCCGGATCCAGGTCGGCGAACGTGATCGACGGATCCACCGTCTCGGCGGGCGCGAGCGCCATGACGACCGCACGGGCGAAGTACTTCCTGGTCTCGATCGTTGACGGCTGGAAGGGGTACGTGCCGTCGGGGTTCGGCGCGAAGTCGCGCATCCACTCGTTGGTCGCTCCAACGTGGTTGATCGCAACCTTCGCCCATCTGGTCGACTTGTCGAGGTCGGACCACACGATCGTCGAGCGACCCGAGG
>CAZDXK010000260.1:0-3307 GCA_964509215.1 uncultured Actinomycetes bacterium
CGACGATCCACGTCCGCGTCGGCGACGTCCTCTACGTCCACGGATCCCAGGCGAGTCAGACGCTCCGCGCGCTCCGTGCCGGCGCCTCAGTCTGCATCGAGACCACCATCGTGGACGGGCTGGTGCTCGCACGTTCGACGCCCAAGCACTCCATGAACTACCGATCGGTGGTCGTGTTCGGCTCACCCCGTGAGGTGACCGATCGGGCGGAGATGCACATCGCGCAGCGCGCGCTGACCGATCACGTCGTGCCCGGCCGAACTGCCGACGCCCGCCCGCCGAACGACAAGGAGTACAAGGAGACCGCGATCTTCGCGCTGCCGCTCGACGAGGCGTCGGCGAAGGTCCGCACCGGCCCTCCGCTCGATCCCGACGAGGATCTCGCGCTCGACGTCTGGGCGGGCGTGATCCCGATCTGCACCGTCGCCGGTGAGCCGGAGGCCGCGCCCGATCTCAAGCTCGGCATCGACCCCCCGGCCTACGTCACCCACTACCGCCGTCCCGGCGCCGCCGAGTGAACGAGGTCGAGCCTGCACCACGGAGGACACTCAGACAGAACCTGCGAGGGATGCCGCGCGAGGTGTGGGTCCTGTTCGGCGGCGCGTTCGTCAACCGGCTCGGCACGTTCGTGTTGCCGTTCATCACGCTGTACCTGACGAGCCGCGGCTACTCGGTGCCACAGGCGGGCCTGGGTCTCGCCGGCTACGGGCTGGGCGCGATCGGAGCGCAGGCCGTGGGTGGGCTCCTCGCCGACCGGATCGGCAGAAGGAACACCATCGTGGTCTCCATGCTGGGTGGTGCGGCGCTGACGCTGTCGCTGGTGTGGGTCGCCGGACTGTGGCCGATCGTCATCGTGGTGATGCTGCTCGGGTTCTTCGGCGAGCTCTACCGGCCGGCATCGAGCGCGCTCGTCGCAGATCTCGTGACGCCCGAGGCGCGGGTCGCGGCGTTCAGCGTCTACCGGATGATGATCAACATCGGGTTCGCGTGCGGACTGGCGCTCGGCGGCGTGCTCGCCGGAGAGTCCTACCACCTGTTGTTCATCGGGGACGCGATCACGTCGAGCCTCTTCGCGATCATCGCGATCACGGCCCTGCCGCACGGCACGAGGACGACGAAGCTCGAGGAGCGCGACCGTGTGAGCGCCGGCCGTTCCATCGTGGCCGACAAGGGTTTCCTCCTAGTGCTGGGCGCCGTGTTCGTCACGGCGGCGATCTATATGCAGAACGCGACCACGTTCGCGCTGCATGTGACCGACCTGGGCTACTCGACCCGGGTGTACGGGGCTCTTCTGGCCATGAACGGCGTACTGGTCGTCCTGTTCGAGCTCCCGATCAGCGCGTGGACACAGCACCGGCGCCGGACGCAGATGATCGCGCTCGGGGCTGTGCTCGTGGGTCTCGGGTTCGCGGAGCTCTCGTTCGTCAAGGCGGTCCCCGGCCTACTCTTGATGGTGGTCATCTGGACGCTGGGCGAGATCATCGAGTCACCTGCGACGTCGGCGTTCGTCGCGGACCGTGCGCCTGCGCACGCCCGCGGTCGTTACCAGGGAGCGCTGGGCATGATGTACGCGTCGGCAGCGGTCGTGGGACCCCTCGTCGGCACCTCGATCTATCACTTCAGCCCGACGGCGCTGTGGATCGGTTGCGGCCTGGCGGGGTTCGGGTCGGCCGCGCTGGCCCTCGCGGCCGGACGCCGGCCGGCGCCCGATCAAGCTTTGCCCGATCAAGCTTTGCCTAATCAGTTGATGTAGCCCTCCACGGTCCGCTCGTCGCGCACGTCCGCCTCATCGGGATCCATACCGGCCGAGCGGCGGGCCCGACGCTGATGCAGCAGGTCCCAGCACTGGTCGAGCTTCACGCCGACGTCCTTCAGCCGGTCCTTGTCGGCTGCGGTGGCCTCTCCGCGGGATTCCTTCTCGAACAGCTCGTGCTCTTCATGAGCGAGCTCGTTGATGTGGTTCAGGACGTCCTTGTCTCCTGCCAGGTCCTCAGAAGCCATATCCGGTCACCTCGGGGTTGACGGACCGCGAACATCGCGGTTAGATATATCGAATCGATATATACGCGGTCGCACACATCCGACCGCGTGGGCGCTCGAACGAAGGGTACGACACTCCGTATGTTGGAACTCGCGATACTCGGCCTGCTCAAGGAACAGCCCATGCACGGCTACCAGCTCTCCAGGGAGCTCGGGGAGTCTCTTGGTGGCTTCTGGCGGGTCTCGTACGGGTCGCTCTACCCGTCGCTCCGTCGCCTCGAGAAGGAGGGCGCCGTCGAAAGCGTCCCGAGCGACGAGGAACGCGGTGGACGTCGCAAGAACGTCTACCGCGTCACGGAGATGGGCGAGAAGCTCTTCTTCGAGCTGCTGCAGGAGACCCCGCACGACAACTCCACCGAGGACACACGGTTCCGCGTGCGCCTCGCGTTCTTCAAGTACCTGCCGCCGGAGACACGGATCCGCCTCTTGGAACGGCGGCGTGCGCTCCTGGAGGATCGGCTGTCCACCATCAAGGACTCGCTCCGCGCCACCCGCGAACGGGTCGACGACTACACGCTCGCGCTCATGGAGCATGGGCGCAGCGCCACCGAGTCCGACATCGCGTGGCTCGAAGGTCTGATCCAGGCCGAACGTCACCGCGGCGATGGAACCACCGCTGGGGAGGGAACGAAGCGCCGTGCCTCGACGCTTCGCAGGAAGGAGCGCGCCTCATGAGCAAGGTCCGTTTGGCGATCGTGGGCGTAGGGAACTGCGCCTCGTCCCTCGTGCAGGGACTCGAGTACTACAAGGACGCGAACCCCGACGACCGCGTGCCCGGTCTGATGCACGTGGAGCTCGGCGGCTACCACATCAGCGATATCGAGGTCGTCGCCGCGTTCGACGTGGACGCGAAGAAGGTCGGCAATGACGTCGCCGAAGCCATCTTCTCCGAGCCGAACAACACGATCCGGTTCGCGGCCGATGTGCCGCCGACCGGCGTGTCGGTCCAGCGGGGCCACACGATGGACAGCTTGGGCACCTACTACCGCGAGACGATCGTGGAGTCGGAGCAGGAGCCGGTCGACGTGGCGCAGGTCCTGCGCGACACGGAGGCCGACGTGCTCGTCTGCTACCTGCCTGTCGGCTCGGAGCTGGCGGCGCGTCACTACGCGCAGGCCGCGATCGACGCGGGCGTCGGTTACGTGAACTGCCTTCCGGTGTTCATCGCCTCAGAGGCCGAATGGGCACGCAAGTTCGGCGAAGCCGGGCTTCCAATGATCGGCGACGACATCAAGAGCCAGGTCGGCGCGACGATCACGCACCGGGT
>CAZDXK010000261.1:0-3298 GCA_964509215.1 uncultured Actinomycetes bacterium
CCACACCCACGAACCGTGCGCCTTTGCGGGGGGTGACGATCCACCGCCCCTCGCTACCTTGCGCCTCTGCATGTGCCAAGAGCTCCATCCTGCGTTCGAAGTCTTCGACGCTGTGCTCGGTCCTCAGCCGCCGACGGTCCGACGGCAACAAGAACGCCACCCACATGATGCCCAATGCCACGAGGAGTAGCCAGTCCACGCGTCAGCCTCCCGCCTGTCGACCCCCGGTTCGAACACAACATCTAGGCTGAGACATGACGGTAGCAGCGACATATGGGGTGGGAAAGCACATCGATGTGATTTCGAGAACGACGCCTGCTGTCAGCCATCTGGCCCTCACCCACGGAAGATCAGGTGACAAGATGGGGAACGTGGGTCATCGACGGATAGCCCTGGCCGTGGTCCCGTTCCTGCTCGCGGCGTGCATGACGGCCCAGGCGACGGCCAAGGAGCCGGCCAAAGAGACGGCAGATCACGGCACTCCCACGGCATCCCCGACGCGGTCGCCGACGTTCGTCGGGTCGGTCAGGTGGATCGATGAGGCACTCCGGGCCGAGCTCGTCGGCCGGAACTGGCACGCGGGCTGCCCGGTTCCGATCCGCGACCTCCGCCTGGTCACCGTGAGCTACTGGACGTTCGGCGGGCGCGTCAAGCAGGGCCCGCTGATCATCAACGAGACGGTCGCCGACGACGTCCTCTCGGTGTTCCATCGACTGTTCGACGCGCGGTTCCCGATCCAGAAGATCGCGCTGGCGGCGAAGTGGCGTCCGCCTCGGCCATCCGACTGGTACAGCACGAGGAACGTCAGCGCGTCGTTCAGTTGCCGTCCGGTCACGGGTGAGACGAGCGGCTTCTCGCAACACGCGTACGGCTGGGCGATCGACATCAACCCGACGCAGAACCCCTACGTCACGGGCGACGGCGAGGTGCTGCGGAAAGCGTGCCTGCCCTACATCGATCGCACGCAGCACCTGCAGGGGATGATCCACCAGCACGATGTGGTGGTTCGGTCGTTCACGGAGATCGGCTGGAGCTGGGGCGGCGACTGGCACTCGCTCAAGGACTACATGCATTTCTCGTTGACCGGAACGTAGCCGCCTCGAGAACCTCGATGGCATACTCAGACCACCGGGATCTATCGGTCTACCGAGGAGCCAACGTGACGCAGCAGCCACGGATGTCGCTGTCGACCGTCGTGCTGGGCGCGCCCGATGCACCCGCGCTCGCGGACTTCTACCGGCGGCTCCTCGGATGGACCATGGACCGAGCCGAGCCCGACTGGGTGAAGCTCAGCGGGCCCGATGGCGGGACGGCGTTGTCGTTCCAGACCGAAGCGGCCTACGTGAAACCGACCTGGCCCGCCGGCCCCGGCGATCAACAGATGATGTTGCACCTGGACATCGAGGTGGATGACCTCGACGCTGCCGGCGCCCATGCGGTCGCCGAGGGCGCCACCCTCGCGGAGTACCAGCCTCAAGACGACATGAGGGTCTATCTCGACCCTGCGGGACACCCATTCTGTCTCTGGATCATGACGTAGGGAAGTCACTCCGCGCGATAGTCGCCGCTCTTGCCGCCGGACTTCGCGAGCAACCGCAGCCCGTCGATCCGGGCGGCGCGGTCGTACGCCTTCGCGGTGTCGTAGAGGCTGAGCGCCGCCACGGCCGCGGCCGTCAGCGCCTCCATCTCCACGCCGGTGCGGTCGTTCGCGCGGACGGTCGTCTCGACGCGGATCTGCCCGGTCACCACGTCGGGCTCGACGATCACCTCGGCTCCCGTGACCGCGATCGGATGGCAGAACGGCAGGAGATCGGGCGTGCGCTTCACACCCATCACGCCCGCGATCCGCGCGGCCTCGATCGGGTTCCCCTTCGGCGTGCCTGCTACGAGCTGTGCGCACGCCGCGGGCGTCATCGTCACAACGCATGTGGCAGTGGCCTCACGGCGCGTGACCTGTTTCTCCCCCACCTCGACGATCCGCGCCCGGTCGCTCACGTTCAGTCCTCTGACGAGCGGAACACCATCACACGGATCTCGGAGCCGGCCGCCGCGACGGCCGTTCCGACCGGCACCATCGCGAGGCCGTTCGCCCGGACGACCGTCGAGATCAGGTTGGAGCCCCGGGAGCCGGTGGGCGTCGCGATCCATCCCTGCTCGGAGCGCTCGAGCCGCACCCGCGCGAATTGCAGCTTTCCCTTCGGGCCGGCCACGTCCTCCGAGAGCGTGGCGGTCACCTCCGGGCGGAAAAGCTGCGTCCGGCCCATCATCTTGAGGATCGCCGGGCGGACGAAAACCTCGAAGCTCACGAAGACGCTGACCGGGTTGCCCGGCAGACCGAAGTACGGCTTGCCCTCGATGTGTCCGAACCCCTGCGGCATGCCCGGCTGCATCGCCACCTTGTAGAAGTCCACGTCGCCTCGACGGAAGAACGCTGCCTTCACCACGTCCCGTTCGCCGACGGAGACGCCGCCCGACGAGATGAACGCGTCGGCCTGGATCAGGTAGCTCAGCACGGTCTCCTTCAGCGCGTCGACGTCGTCCTTCACGATGCCGGCGAGCACCGGCTGAGCGCCGACATCGCGGAGAGCAGAGAAGATCATGTAGGCGTTCGAGTCACGGACCTGTCCGAACTCCGGCGTCTCGGTCGGCGGGATCAGCTCGTCGCCCGTCGAGAGCACGATCACCCGAGGTCGCGGATGGACGACCGGGTGGGGGAACCCGGCGTTCGCGAGGAGTCCCATCTCCGGCGGCCCGAGACGCTTGCCCGTCGGCACCAGGACCTGTCCGGCTCTCACGTCCTCGCCGGCGGGGCGGATGTGCCGGCCCGGGGGTGGACCGTCGAAGATCGTCGCCATCTCCCCGCCGGGCTCGGCGTTCTCGATGGGCACGACGGTGTCGGCGCCGGCCGGGATCGGGGCTCCGGTCGCGATGCGGGCCGCCTCGCCGCCGCCGACCACGGCGTCCGGTCTCCGCCCGATCCGCGCGCTGCCGACGATCTTCAGCTCGACTGGCGACCCGGGCGTCGCACCCGTCACGTCCGAGGAGCGGACGGCGAACCCATCCATGGCCGAGGACGCGAACTCGGGAAGGTCTCGATCGGCGATCGCGTCCTCCGCGAGGACACATCCGAACGCCTCAGTGAGGGGCAGCTGCAAGGGGGCGAGCGGATGGACCTCCGACAGGACGTTCCGCCGCGCGTCCTCGACGGAGAGAAGCCCTTCGACGTCGTCGTGATCGTGCACGTGGCGATGCTCTGCCATGGGCCGCAGTCTACTCAGTGCTGTTCGCAGAGCCAGGC
>CAZDXK010000262.1:0-3289 GCA_964509215.1 uncultured Actinomycetes bacterium
GCCGTTCGCTGCTCGATCCGCGTGGCACCGCCGCGTGCCGGCGGGATGCGCACGGCGACGCTCCGGTCGTCGTGTCCCCAGTTCGCCCAGTAGCCGTTCAGCATGTCCGGTTGCAGCCGCTTGTACGCGTTCACGTGCGGCGCGAGGAAGGCCGCCATTCCTTCGTGATGCGCGAGGAGGCCGGCCACCGACCTCCGCGTCAGGTCCGAGAGGCCCTCGGGGTCGTGCGGGTCGTGGAACGCGTTCGAGCCGTCCTGCCGGCGGAACGAGAAGTTCACGTGGAGGCCGCTGCCGCCGCGATCGCCGAGCGGTCGGCCGAGGAACGTCGCCATCTTCCCGTGCCGTTCGCAGATCTCGCGCACGAGCAGCTTGAACAGGAAGGCCTCGTCGGCCGCGGGGATCGCGTCGCTGTAACGGATGTTCACCTCATAGGCGGCGTTGTCGAACTCGCTGCCCCAGCTCTCGACGGGGAACCCGCACTCGAGGGCTGCGTTCACGACGGCGTCGACCGTTCCCGTGGGGTCGATGGACATGCCGGTTCCGTAGACACGGTGTGACGGAACGGGGACGGGCCGCCACCCGCCGGCGTCCGCCTCCAAGAGGTAGAACTCCAACTCGAACGCCATCTGCGGCTCCAGCCCCATCTCGCGCCACGGGCGGACAGCTTCGCGCAGGACGTGGCGCGAGTCCCAGGGCGCCGCCACGCCGTGGGACGTCACGTCGGCGATGCCGACGAGCGTGTTCTCCTCCCAGCCGTTCCGGAGCGAGTCTCGGTCGAGCGTGGCCTCCACGTCGTGCAGACCCACGTCGAACTGCGTGCGCGGGACCGGCAGGATCTCCCTGTCGTGCGTCAGCGGGTACACGCCCACGCAGAACGCGGCGATCCCGGCCTCCGCCACCTCGCCGAACAGGTACTTGCCACGCTCGAGCCCGTGGATGTCGGGGTAGAGGAGCCTGAGCCGCCTGCCGTGGATATCCATCGACCCTCCTCGCGTGGAACGAGCGGACGATAGCTCGACGACGCTCGCTTGCGCACCGTGATAGTTCGGACCCAAAATACCCCATCCTTCGAGCCCGGCGGGAGGCCCGGTGATAGTCGGCGAGTCGATCATGCTCGCGGAGCTGGAGCGCGACCCCTATCCGATCTACGCCCGGCTGCGCGAGGAGGAGCCGGTCGCATGGGTGCCGGCCGTGCGGCTCTGGCTGGTGACCCGGTACGACGACGTGCGCCACGTGGACCTTGCGCCCGACGTCTTCACCGCGGCCACCGATCCGTCCACGCTGAACCGCACGATGGGACACAACATGCTCGGCTCAGAAGGTCCGGACCAACAGCGGATCCGGCGTATCACCGAATCGCCATTCCGTCCCCGCGACGTGGAGGAGCGGACGCAGGGGATGATCCCGGAGCTCGCCCACGAGCTGGTGGACGGATTCGTCGATCGCGGCCAGGTCGACCTGTTCACCGAGTACTGCGATCCCATGTCGGTCCGCTCGCTGCAGTTCATGCTCGGCCTCGACGAGGTCCCGTGGCAGGACATCTTGCGCTGGAACGAGGGGATGATGCCCGGCCTGGCGAACTTCGAAGGCGATCCCGGCAAGCAGGCGCCGGCCGACCGGGCGAGCGCGGAGCTGGGAGAGGCGATCGAGCGCGTGATGGACCGCCTCGACGACGAACCCGACGGCTCGGTCCTCTCGTGGATGTTGCGCCACGAGCAAGACGGCGATCGCATGACGCGCGAAGAGATCGTCGCGAACACCAAGCTGATGCTGTCGGGAGGATTGCAGGAGCCGCGCGACCTGATCGCGCTCACCGTCTGGGCGCTGGGCTCGAACCCGGCGCAGCTGGATCGCGTGCGCGAGGATCGTTCCATGGTCAAGGCCGCCGTCGAGGAGACGCTACGCTGGGCCGGTCCGGTGGGGACGTCCACGCGGCAGACGACGCAGGCCACCGAGCTCGCCGGCGTCGAGCTGGAGCGGGGCGCGCTGATCGGCGCGGTCCTTTCCTCGGCGAACCGCGATCCGGCTCGCTTCGCCGAGCCCGACCGGTTCGACATCGGCCGCAGGGAGGGTGCGCATCTCGCGTTCGCGATCGGGACCCACTTCTGCCTGGGAGCGTGGTTCGGGCGGCATCTCGCCCGGGTGTCGTTGGACGTCCTGCTCGACCGCCTGCCGAACCTCCGGCTCGATCCGGAGCGGCCGGTGACGTTGTCGGGTTGGGAGTTCCGTGCGCCGGACTCCACGTGGGTGCGCTGGGACGCTCCGTGAGTGGCTCGTCGACCCTGCGCAACGAGAGCGATCGACGTGCTACTGCTGACGACCGAAGAGTGATGCGAATACGACGATGTTGTCGAGGTAATGCCCCGTAGCGTCGTCGAAGGGACCTCCGCACGTCAGGATCCGTAGTCCGGCGTGGTCGATGTCGCCGTAGACGAGCGCCGTCGGGAAATCGACCTTCGCGAAGCGGCGCACCTCATCAACGATGAAGACCGCGATCGAATCGTCGGCCCGAGTGATCGACACGCGGTCGCCCGGCCGCAGCTCGCCGAGGCGGAAGAACACCGAAGGGCCGCCGCTCGCGGAGTCAACGTGCCCGAGGACGATCGCGGGCCCCAGCGAGCCTGGTGTCGGCGAGTACCGGTACCACGCTGCCTCGTCGTAGTGGGGCCCGGGAGCGGGAACCTCCAGAGCACCATTCGCGGTCTGCCCGAGATGACGCATCACCGAGTGCACACCGATCGATGGGATGGCCAAAGCGACCGGCATCGATCGAGGGAGCACCGGTCCGATCACTCCCGATGAAGGATCTCCCGCCGGTGGAGTCGGCGCGACGATCGTGCGCAACCACGAGTCCGAAACTTCTCCGGCCTCCGCCGGCGCGGTTCCGGATCCACTGGCCGCTGCCCGCGGCTGCGGAGCCCGGCGCTGCGATGCGATCGATACGCCTATGAGACCAACGCCGCCGACGATGAAGACGACGGCAGCCGCCGTGGCGATCAAGCCACGGCGGCTATGCGTCGACTTCTTCGCGAGCATCTCCCCCGTGGGGCTAGGTCTTGTCACTGACCCGCCGGCGCAGGACGAGGGCAGGAACCGCGGCGCCGAGCAACATGAACCCGAACAGGAGGAGTTTCGCGCTCTCTACTCCGCTCGTGGATCCGCCGCCGGTAGCGACGCTGCCTGTAGGCACGTCGGTGACCTGGCCGCCTGTCGTGGTACCGCCGCCTGTCGTGGTACCGCCGCCAGTGCCGCCGCCACCGCCACTACCGCCGCCACCGCCGCCGGTGCC
>CAZDXK010000263.1:0-3284 GCA_964509215.1 uncultured Actinomycetes bacterium
ACCTGCTGCTCTTCCCCGAGGCGTCGAAGTACTTCGCGCCGGCCGTCTCGATCCTGGCGGTGATCGGGATCCTGTACGGCGCGGTGGTGGCGCTGATCCAGACCGACATCAAGCGGCTCGTCGCCTACTCCTCGGTCTCGCATCTCGGGTTCGTGGTCCTGGGCATCTTCGCGTTCACGAACCAAGGCGTGACGGGCGGCATCCTGCAGATGGTGAACCACGGCCTGTCGACCGGCGCGCTCTTCCTGCTTGTCGGGATGGTCTACGAACGAACGCATACGCGCGATCTGGGGAAGATGGGCGGCCTCGCCGTCGTCATGCCCTGGCTCACCGGCGCGTTCCTGTTCGCGGTCCTTTCGTCCGTCGGGCTGCCGGGGCTCAACAACTTCGTGGGTGAGTTCCTGGTGATCCTGGGGTCGTTCGCCGTGAACCGGTGGTTCGGCGTGCTGGCTGCCGTCGCGGTGGTCCTCGCCGCCATCTACCTGCTCTGGTCCTACCAACGGATGGCGTACGGACCGATCCACGAGGAGCACTCGCTGCTCCCCGACGTGAACCTCCGCGAGGTGCTGGTCCTGGCGCCCATCCTGTCGCTGCTGCTGGTGTTCGGCGTCTTCCCGAAGCTCCTGACCGACCGGATCGACCCGACGGCGAAGGCCGTGGTCGCGCACGTCGCCCCCGACCACCTCACGGACGTCGGTGCGGATGCCGTTCTCCAGGCGCACGGAGCCGAGCCGTGATCGCGACGCCGAAGCTCGAGTTCGCGCCGATCCTGCCGGAGCTCTTCCTGTGCGGGGCGGCGATCGTGGGTTTGCTCTACGAGGCGGTGGCCCCCAGGGCCGAACGGCTCTGGCACCTCGCGCTCGCGTCCGCCGGTCTGATCGCCGCGGCCCTCGCGACGTTCCCGCTCTGGCATTGGGCAGGGGAGCGCACCGTGATGGGCGGGATGGTCTCGGTCGACCGCTTCTCCGTGGTCTCGCGCCTCCTCCTGCTCGGCATCGCGGCGACGGGCCTGTTGCTCGGCACGCACTATTTCGCGCGTTCCCGCGACACGTTTCGAGGGGAGTTCTATCCGCTCATCCTGTTCGCCACCGCCGGCATGACGCTGATCACGGCCGCGGCCGACCTGATCGTCGTGTTCCTCGCCCTCGAGATCCTGTCGTTGTCCCTCTACGTCTTGACCGGGATCACCGGACGCACGGCGTCGAACGAGGCGGCCATGAAGTACTTCCTGCTGGGAGCGTTCTCGTCGGCGTTCTTCCTGTTCGGCGTCGCCTGGGCGTACGGAGCCACGGGGACGACGAGCATCACGGCCGTCGCGAACACGCTGGCGGGTCAGACGGGTAACCAGGGGCTCGCGTTGCTCGCGTTCGTATTCCTGGCGATCGGGTTCGGGTTCAAGGTGTCGGCGGTTCCGTTCCACCAGTGGACGCCCGACGTCTACCAGGGCGCGCCCACGCCAGTGACGGCGTTCATGTCGGCGGCGACGAAGGTGGCGGCGTTCATGGCCCTGATCCGCGTCCTGGACGTCGCGTTCCAGCCCCTCACGTGGGACTGGACCCCGGCGATCTGGGTCCTCGCGGCCGCTTCGGTGATCGTCGGCAGCGTGCTCGCGATCGCCCAGTCGGATATCAAGCGGATGCTCGCGTACTCCAGCATCGCGCACGCGGGCTTCATCCTCACCGGGCTGACATCGCCGAACCAGACCGGCATCCGATCGGCCATGTTCTATCTGGTGTCGTACGCCCTGATGACGTTGGGGTCGTTCGGCGTGGTCATGCTGGTCTCGGCGAGAGGGGAGGAACAGACGTCCCTCACGTCCTACGCGGGCCTCTCCAAACGGAGCCCGCTGCTCGCCGGCCTCATGACGCTCTTCCTCCTCTCGCTCGCGGGCATCCCGCCCACGGTCGGGTTCGTGGCCAAGGTGGGCGTCTTCGGCGCGGCGATCCGCGCCGGACACACGCCCCTCGCCCTGATCGGCGTGGTCTCGAGCGTGGTCGCGGCGTTCTTCTACTTGCGCGTGATCGTCCTGATGTACATGCAGGAGCCTCAGGGGAGCTTCGAGGAGGATCGTTCCCTGCTGCCGCGGGTCGCGGTCGCGATCCCGGCTATCCTCACGCTGGCCCTCGGTGTCTTCCCCGGCCTCATCATGGGGATCCTCGAGAGGGCCTCGATCCTCAGGTGGTGATCCGATGAGCCGTAGGGTGATCCCGGGACTGGAGCCGCCGGACGCGGCTCTGGAGGCCGATATCCGCGCACGACTCGACCAGGTCGAGCAGGCCCTGGAGAAATCGGTGCGCGTGGAATCGTCGGGCTTGCTCTCCGACACCTCGTCGTACCTGATCGCCGCCGGGGGCAAGCGCTTCCGCGCCATGTTGGTCCTGCTGGCCGGCCACTTCGGCGACCCGTCGGATCCACGGCTGATCGGTGGCTCCGTCTCTATCGAGCTGGTGCACCTGGCCACGCTCTACCACGATGACGTGATCGACGAGGCCGACGCCCGTCGCGGTGCCCCGTCGGCCAACATGCGCTGGGACAACACCGTCGCCATCCTCTCGGGGGACTTCCTGTTCGCCAGGGCCTCGGAGATCTCGACCGAGCTGGGTGCCGATGTGTGCCGGCTGTTGGCTCGCACCATCGCCATCCTCTGCGACGGACAGATCCGTGAGGTCGACAGCTCGGCGAAGGTGGATCAGCCCGAGAGCAACTACCTGGAGATCATCCGCCGCAAGACCGCGTCGCTGATCGCCACGTCGTGCAGGCTCGGAGGCATGCTCTCGGACGCCGCGCCGGAGCACACGGACCTCCTGGAGGAGTTCGGGGACGCGCTCGGGATGGCCTTCCAACTCTCCGACGACACCATGGACATCACGGCGACCCAGCTCGAGCTTGGCAAGGAGCCGGGCTCGGACCTTCGCCTCGGGGTGTACACGGCGCCGGTGCTGCACGCGTTGGCCTATGACGAGCATCGCGAGGAGCTGGCGCGGATCCTGGGCCGCGGGGCTCCAGACGGCGAGCTGCTTGACCGGGCACTCGAGATCGTGCGCGGCGGCGGGTCCATCGACCACGCGCGGCGGGCCGTCACGGCCGAGGTCGGGAGGGCGATCGGGCTGGCCAGGAGGCTGCCGCCAGGCCCGGCGCAGCACGCGTTGGAGCAGCTCGCGCGCTTCCTGGCGGCCCGCTGTGGCGCTGAGCAGGCGCCTTGAGTGCTGCTGCTAGAATCCGCGCTCGAGAAACCGTTCACAAACGTGCCTAACTACTATGAGTCCTACGCGGTAGTGCTCGCG
>CAZDXK010000264.1:0-3279 GCA_964509215.1 uncultured Actinomycetes bacterium
ATGGATGACTACTCGGCGCTCGCGTATCGCATCGCGGGCGGCGTCGCCGACGTGCGCGGCTGTCTCATCCTCTCCAGGGACGGGCTGATCCTCGGGTCCTACCCGGATGACGAGACGGCCGTGAAGCCGGCCTGGGTGAGGTTCGCTTCGCTCGGTGATCCCGAGCGAAGCTTCGTCGAATTCGGCGACCAGGTCTGGGTATACATCAGGCGGCCCGCGTACGGTGCCTTCGCCGTGGCCAACGCCGGCGTTCGTCCGGGCCTGGTGATCGACCAGCTCGAGAGCATCCTGACATCTTCCGAGGAGTCTCGGAACCGTCGCGACACCCTGCGTGTGCCCGAAGCATCCGGAGGCCCGCCGGGCACATCGCCGACGTCGCTGCATCCGTCCGCGAACGGCAGCGCCTCTGCGGTCGCGCCGGCGCCGGGCAGCGCCGAGGCCAGACACTGGGCCCGGACCACACCACCCGCGGTGGACGGCATGGCCGCCGATCCCGCCATCGAGGAGATGGCCGGAGTGGCGAGCGCCGTCGGCCGCTCGGGGGATGCGGCCTCTGGAGATGGAGCCGGCCCCGAGTCGGCGGATGCCGCCCATCCCACCTCCGACGGCGACTCCGGAGACCAGCCCGCCGCCGGGACCGACGATGCGCCGTCGTCCGACACGGACGCGGAAGGAACCGATCCCGAAGATGCGTCCGACACACACAAGCGTAAGCGCAAAGACAAGCACGCCCCGATGGAGCTCGACGCCGACGCTGAGGTCGATCGGGTCATGTTGGCCAAAGAGTTCTCGGGCCTGCTTCAGGTCGAGAGCGGTGATGACGAAGCTACTTCCTGACGACCTACACCGAACGGACGCCGGTAGCCCGATATGACCACGGTCAAGCGAAAGGCGAAGCAACTCGGCCAGATCCTGATCGAACAGGGTCTCGTCACGCCCGCCCAATTGGAGCAGGCGCTCGAGGAGCATCGCAAGACCCCGAAGTCGCTCGGTCGCGTCCTCATCGATCTCGGGTTGATCAAGGAGGCGGACCTGGTCCGCGCTCTGGCCGAGCAGGTCGGGTTGGAGTTCGTCGACCTGGCCGACTACCACATCGACCCGTCGTCCACGATGTTGCTGCCGGACGCGCTCGCGCGGCGCTACCGCGCGATCCCGATCGGGGAGCGCGACGGCAAGCTCCTGGTCGCGATGTCCGATCCCGCGAACGTCTACGCCCTGGACGACATCCGCACGATCACGAACCGCGACGTCCAACCGGTGGTTGCGACAGCGGCCGACGTCGAGCAGGCGATCCAGAAGTTCGCCGGCATGGACGGTCAGGTCGAAGCGCTTGCATCGCAGGCTTCCGAGCAGTTGGAGGGCGACGACGAGCAGCTGGAGGCGGCGCTCGAGGAAGCCCCGATCGTCAAGCTCGTGCAGGCGATCATGACGCAGGCTGTGGGAGACCGAGCGTCCGACGTTCACATCGAGCCGAGCGAGCGGGACGTCCGGGTCAGGTTCCGCGTGGACGGCGTGCTCCATGACGTCATGCACTCGCCCAAGAACATCCAGGGTGGGCTGATCAGCCGGCTCAAGGTCATGGCGGACCTGAACATCGCGGAGAAGCGGGTGCCGCAGGACGGCCGCATCAGCATGCGCGTCGGAGGCCGGACCTTGGATCTCCGCGTCGCCACCCTCCCCACGGTCTACGGCGAGAAGATCGTGATCCGCGTGCTGGACAAGTCCCAGGCGTTGCTGCGACTGGAGGACCTGGGCTTCTCCGACGACGCCTACAAGCGGTTCTCCGTGTCGTTCAATAAGCCGTACGGCGCGATCCTGGTGACCGGGCCGACGGGTTCGGGGAAGTCGACCACCATGTACGCGACGCTCAACATCTTGAACCAGGAAGACCGCAACATCATCACGGTCGAGGACCCGGTCGAGTACCGGCTGGACGGCGTGAACCAGATGCAGGTGAACCCGAAGGCCGGATTGACGTTCGCGTCGGCCTTGCGCTCGATCCTGCGCGCCGACCCCGACATCGTGCTGATCGGTGAGATCCGTGACACGGAGACGGCCACGATCGCGATCGAGGCCGCCCTCACGGGTCACCTCGTCCTCTCCTCCCTGCACACGAACGACGCGGCATCGGCCATCTCGCGGTTGGTCGAGATGGAGGTCGAGACGTTCCTCGTAGCCTCGGCGATCGACTGCGTCGTGGCCCAGCGGCTCTTCCGCGTGCTGTGCGAGCGGTGCAAGGAGGGGTACAAGCCCGAACACGCAGAACTGGTCGCCGCCGGCTACCCGGAATGGCTGATCCCGGAGATCGACACCCTCTTCAGGCCCAACGGCTGCTCGGCGTGCTCGACGACGGGGTACCGGGGGCGCGCAGGTCTGTACGAGGTCATGCCGATGACCGAGGAGATCCAGCGGCTCACGGTCGACCGGGCATCTGCCGATGACCTGAGGAAGACCGCTATCGAGCAGGGCATGATGACGCTTCGCGACGACGGGCTGGAGAAGGCCCGCATGGGCCGGACATCCATCGGAGAGATCGCAAGGGTGGTGAAGTGAGATGGTGATGCAAGCAGACCAGAACGACGTGAACATCCCGGTCCCGGAGTTGCTCACCGCGCTCCTGGAGGTCGGCGGTTCGGACCTCCACCTCACGGCGGGGACCCCGCCGACGGTGCGCGTGCACGGCGAGCTGGAGCGGCTGGACAAGTACCCAGACCTGACCCCTCGGGCGCTCCAGGGGATGATCTACGCGATCTTGCCCCAGAAGCTCCGCGAACGCTTCGAGCAGGAGCTGGAGCTGGACATGTCTTACTCGCTGCCCGGTCAGGCGCGATTCCGTGTGAACGTCTACCAGCAGCGGGACGCGCTCGGCGCGGCGTTCCGCCTCATCCCGTTCGAGATCAAGAAGCTCGACGACCTGGGGCTGCCGGGCGTCGTCGCGGACCTGGCCCGGTTCCCGCGCGGGTTCGTCGTGGTGACGGGTCCGACGGGTTCGGGCAAGTCGACCACGCTCGCGGGCATGGTCGACGTCGTGAACGAGGAACGGGCCGGCCACATCATGACCGTGGAGGACCCGATCGAGTTCTTGCACCATCACAAGCGGTGCATCGTGAACCAGCGCGAGGTCGGCGCCGACACCCACGGGTTCGGCCAGGCCCTGAAGCACGTCCTGCGTCAGGACCCCGACGTCATCCTGGTCGGCGAGATGCGAGACCTCGAGACGATCTCGACCGCGATCACCGCGGCCGAGACCGGCCACCTGGTCTTCGCGACCCTGCACAC
>CAZDXK010000265.1:0-3263 GCA_964509215.1 uncultured Actinomycetes bacterium
GTGGAGTTCGTCGCCCGGCACATGCTGACCAAGGTGCGGGGGCGGTTCACCGAGTTCTCCGGCACCATCGAGGTCGCGGAGCGGCCCGAGGACTCGAGCGTGGCCGTCGAGATCAAGACCGCGAGCATCCAGACGGACACCGGGAAGCGCGACGAGCACCTCAAGAGCGGGGACTTCCTCTTGATCGAGGAGTACCCATCGATCACGTTCAGCAGCAGGGCCGTTCGTCCGACCGGAGGGGCGGGCTTCGAGCTCGACGGCGACCTGACGATCAAGGACGTCACGAAGCCGGTCACGCTCACAGGTGAGTTCCTGGGGGCGGGACCGGGCATGGACGGGGAGACCCCGATGCTGGCCGCGACCGCCAAGACGACGATCGAGCGCGAGGACTGGGGCGTCAACTGGAACATGGCCGTCGAGACGGGCGGGTTCCTGGTGAGCAAGAAGGTCGACCTCGAGATCGAGGTCGAGGCCCACAAGGTCGCGTAACACCTTCGTCTGGGCTAAGCGATGACCCGGGGGCCGTTGGCCCCCGGGTCGTACCACTCCAGCTCGAACAGGCGGTCGTATCGGACGACGACATCTCCCGCGACCCACAGATCGGATGTCCAGCCGCTGTTGATCGACGCGTACGTCCACCTCGTCGCGGCGAACCGGCCTACCGGGGTGTCGACGACCTCGTCGCCTTGCAGCTCATATCGCTGGCGCACGAGCGTCGGCTCGAGCGTGACCGGCGCCAGGTAGACGACGTCGATCTCGGTCGTGCCGGTCAGGCGCCGCGTGGTGATCAGGTTGGTCGCGGGTGTGAAGTAGTCGAGATGCCGGTCGGGCTCCCAGGGAGGCCGGATCGTGACCCCGTTGCGAACGCCCTCGAGCGCATCGCCGTGGGGCTCGAGCAGGATGTGGTGATCGCCGGTATCGACGCGGATCCGCACCGGCCGCCAGTCGGCGTCGACGACCACGTCGAACGTCTCCACGTGCGGTGTCGGATCGGTCGTCTGGATGTCGGAGAAGTAGCGCCAGCCCATCGGACCGGGCGCGCAGCGGAACTCCTCGGTCCCGACACGCACGCCCCGGTCGCCGAAGACGGCATACCGTCCCGCCGGCACGCCTAGAACGTCTCCGGCAGGCCGAGATCGCGGGCGAGGATCAACCGATGGATCTCGCTCGTGCCCTCGCCGATCTCCAGGACCTTCGCGTCGCGGTAGAAGCGGGCGACCGGGAAGTCCTCGATGAAACCGTAGCCGCCGTGGATCTGCACCGCCTCCCGGGCGTTGTCGACCGCCGCTTCGCTCGCCACGAGCTTCGCGAGCGACCCTTCCGCCACGTAGTCCCTGCCCTGATCCTTCAGCCATGCGGCGCGATACGTCGCCAAGCGCGCCGTCTCGACCTTCGCGCGCATATCGGCGATCTTGAACTGGATCGCTTGGTGTCCGCCGATGGGCTTGCCGAACGCTTCTCGCTGGAGCGCGTACTTCACGCTCTCGTCCAGGCAGCCCTGTGCCAGGCCGACCGACAGCGCCGCGACACCGATCCGCCCGTCGGCGAGGACCGCGAGGCATTGCGTGAAGCCCCGTCCGCGTTCGCCGAGCAGGTTCGCCTCGGGGACCCGGCAGTCGCGGAACACCAGCTCGTGCGTGTCGCTCGCTCGCCACCCCAGCTTGCGGTACGAGGGTCCGGCTTCGAACCCCGGCGTATCCGTCGGCACGACGATCGTCGAGATCCCGCGCGCCCCGCCCCCCGCCTCGGTCGCCGCGGCGACGATGTTGAAGGTGGAGATGGCCGTACCCGAGTTCGTGATGAACGCTTTCGATCCCTCGACGACCCACTCGCCGTCCTCGACGCGCCCGGTGGTACGAACCGCCGCCGCGTCGGAACCCGCCCCCGGCTCCGTCAGCCCGAACCCGCCGAGCGCCTCGCCTCGAGCGAGCGGCGCGAGCCACCGCTCCTTCTGTTCGTGCGTGCCGAACCGGTTCAGCAGGTTGCCGGCCAGCCCGAGCGCCGCCGACAGCGTGATCGCGACCGACTGGTCGACCCGTCCGAGCTCCTCGAGCGCCAGGCACACGGTGACGGCGTCGGCGTCGGAGCCGCCGTACGCCTCAGGGAAGGGCAGCCCGAACAATCCGAGGTCGCCCATCTGCTTGACCACGTCGAGCGGGAGCCGTTCCTCCCGGTCGGCCTCGGCCGACCGGGGCGCCACGACCTCGTCCGCGAACTCGCGGACGACGCCTCGGAACGCCTCCTGCTCCGGCGTCAGGTCGAAGTTCATGCCGGCCGGAAGCCTTCGATATCCAGGATGGAGCCATCCCGTCGGGGCTTCACGATCGCTTCGACGCGAGCGTCGATCCGCCACGGCTCGTCGCCGATCAGGCGGTGCATCAGCACGGTGTCGGCGCGGTCGAGCCTCACGAGGCCGATCCTGACCGGCTCGTCGAGCGGTTCGCCGTCGATCCCGACGTGGCCGGTCGTGAACGACTCGAGCGTTCCCCCTGGTCCGCACTCCGTGTCGGCGGCGAGCTCCGCGAAGCAACGCTCGCAGAAGATGCGGGCCGGCAGGTAGGTGAAGTCACATTCCGCGCATCGCGACCCGAGCAGGACGCCGCGGTCGCGCAACGCCTCGAAGAACGCGGTGTTGCCCAGACCCGGCGTGTAGTGGAACGCGACCGGCAGCCCGCCGTGCACCCGACGCGCCATCAGGCGTCGCCTCCATCCCGCGGCCGGAAGTACGCGATGTCCAGGATCGAGCCGGTACGCTCTTCGAGCGGGAGCCATATCGCCTCGACCGCCATGCCTATCCGCACGTCGTCGGGCGCCACTTCACCGAGCTTGTGCAGGAACCCGCCCTGGCTGGTGCCATCCAGCCGGATCACCGCCGGGAGCTCCGGCGGATCGAGAGCCTGCATGTCCCATGACACGTGGCAGATCGAGAACGTCTCGACCAAGCCTGTGGCCGCGACCTCTTCCCAGCGATCCGTCGGCCGGAAACACCGCTCGCAGAACTTCCGAGGCGGTACCAAGGTGCGCTCGCACGCCACGCAATGCGTCGCCACGATCCGCCCATCGCGCAGCCCTTCGAGGAACGCCCCCATCGCCTCCCCCGGATCCCACTCGTACGAAACATCGAGGGTGTCGTCGACGGACCCAACCGCCGCGCGGAATGAGGCGTCCGTCAAGGGATGGCTGGGGGGCAAGGTCGGAGGAGCTGAGGGGGCGGCGGCCCCGCGGAGCGGGGTATGGGATGGCCGGGCAAGCGGAGCGGGGCC
>CAZDXK010000266.1:0-3216 GCA_964509215.1 uncultured Actinomycetes bacterium
GCATCGAGGGCGTCGATGCCACTGAGCGGTTAGTGCGCTTGCTGCGGCTGCTAACGCCGCTGCATGCGCCAGCAGCGTTCGCCTAACACGAGGGTCTGTTATTTCCCGCAGAGTTTGCCGGTCGTGCGCGTTTGACCTCGCCTGTAGGGTGTGCATCCTGAAGTGACGGCACCGCCGTCGCCTGCGAGGAGACTCATTTTGAGTTCGGACGATCCGCTGTTGTTGCGCGATCGGTGGAGTCGCTTGCGCTTCGCGATCATCGGTTCGCTGTTGGTGGCGCCGCCCAAGGGCGGTGAGCTCAAAGCTGCGTTGCAGGAACTGTCGAAGAAATCCTGGGAGCATCCACGAACCAAAGAACTCGTGCGCTTCGGTTACTCCACCATCGAAAAATGGTTCTATACGGCCCGCGATAAGGACGATCCGGTGGGCGCGTTGCGCGAGCGCTCGCGCGGCACGGCAGGCAGGCTCAGGAGTCTCTCGGCGCAAGCCATCGAGGCGCTCAGCGCGCTGTATCACGCCAACACCAATTGGTCCGCCAAATTGCTCGCCGATAATCTGCGCGTGGTGCTCGCGCAGAAAGAGCCGGACAGGCCCGCGCCCTCCTATCCCAGTGTGCGCCGGTATTTGAAAGCGCGCGGGATGCGCCGCCGCCCACTGCCCACCCGCGACACCGAAGGCACACGCGCCGCGCGCGAGCGCCTCGACACCCGCGAGATCCGCAGCTATGAGCTCGATGCCTTCGGCGCGCTCTACCATACGGACTTCCACGACGGCTCGCGCCGGGGGCTCACCAAGAGCGGCGAGCTCATTACCCCGCAGCTCTTTGGCTGTCTGGACGATCACTCGCGCCTGATCTGTCATTTGCAGTGGTACGTCCAGGAGCAAACCGAAGACTTCGTGCATGGCCTCTCCCAGTCGTTCCAAAAACGAGGCGCACCGCGGGCTTTGATGAGCGATAACGGCCCAGCGATGAAGGGCGGGGAATTCAAGGAAGGTCTGGCGCGCCTGGGCATCACCCACAACCCCACGCTGCCGTATTGCGCGTTCATGAACGGGAAAAAAGAGACCTTCTGGCGCCAGATCGAAGGCCGGCTGCTGGCGATGCTGCAGCACGAGCAGCCCCTCACCCTGGATCTGCTGAACCGCGCCACGCAAGCGTGGGTGGAGATGGAATATCAGCGCGCAATCCACAGTGAGATCGCCACGACCCCGCTCAATCGCTATCTCACCGCCCGCAACGTGACCCGCGAATGTCCTTCCAGCGAGGCACTGCGCGCAGCCTTTCGCCTCCAGGTCACGCGCCAGCAGCGTCAGTCCGATGGCACCGTGTCGCTGGCGTCGCGGCGCTTTGAGATCCCCAACCGCTATCGGCACTTCCAGAAGCTCACCTTGCGCTACGCCCGCTGGGACTTGAGCCGGGTCGATCTGCTCGATCCGTACACCGACACGATCCTCTGTGCGATCTACCCGCTGGATAAGTCGGCCCATGCCGATGCGCACCGGCGCACCTTCCAGACCATCGAGCACGCGGCGCTTCCCACAGAACCGCTCGGCATGGCGCCGCTCATGAAAAAGCTCCTCGCCGACTACGCCGCCACGGGCCTGCCGCCGGCGTATCTGCCGACCGATATCGACTCCACTGGTACTGAGGAAAAATAAAGGACCGCGATGAATCACAAGCTCGAACAACTCTTTGGCCTGAAGTTCAACCCTTTTGCACCGGAGGTGCCGCTCGATGCCCTGTATGTCTCCCCGCGCGTCGAGAACTTCCTGTGGAGAATCGAAAATGCGCTGCTGCGCGAGGGCGGCTTTGCGATGGTGAGCGGCACG
Source organism: uncultured Actinomycetes bacterium (assembly GCA_964509215.1). Taxonomy (GTDB): domain Bacteria; phylum Actinomycetota; class UBA4738; order UBA4738; family HRBIN12; genus JBBQVZ01. The sequence continues at coordinate 1,831 of CAZDXK010000266.1, forward strand.
CCAGGCGCCGGAAAGAGCGTCACCATGCGCCTGCTGGAAAAGCGCCTCTCGCGCCTGTCCGCCGACGAGCGGCAGATCGCCGCCATCAACCATCCGCAGAGCAATGTCGCGGACTTCTACCGCGAGCTCGGCGATCACTTCAACATCGCGCTGAAGCCCTCCAACCGCTGGATGAGCTTCAAAACCTTGCGCGAGCGCTGGCTCGAATATCTGGGCCAATCGCGCCGCCGTGCGATCCTCCTGATCGACGAGGCGCAGGAATGCAGCCCCGCAGTCCTGTGCGAGCTGCGCCTGATGGCCAGCCACTGCTTCGACTCTCAAATGTTGCTTTGTGTGGTGCTCGCCGGCGATGAGCGCCTGCCCGAAAAAATGCGCCGTGACGATCTGCTGCCGCTCGGCTCGCGCATGCGCATCCGCCTGCCGCTCGAACCGCAGACCCCACAGGAGCTGCGCGCCCACCTCGATCACTTGCTGGAAGCGGCCGGCAACGCCGCCCTGATGACCCAGGAGCTGCGCAACACCTTGTGCGAGTACGCCCTCGGCAACCCGCGCGTCCTGATGAGCAACGCCGGAGAACTCCTCATGAACGCCGCCAAACAGGACCTGCCTCAGCTGGATGAAAAGCTCTACTTCCAGACCTTCCCCACCTCCGGCGCCGCGGCCAAGCGCCGCGCCGGTGCCAAAGCGGCTTGAGGAACTTAACCCCATGCATACCGAAACCGACCTTATGGTCCTCGAGGTGCCGATCCTCGAGGACGAAACCGTCCATGCCTTGCACACCTTCTTGCTCGATCTGGTCACGCAATTTGAAAACCACTACGACCATCAGCTGCGTCGCCAGTGGCAGAAACTCGACGCCCTGACTCGCGACCCGCTCGAGCCCTGGAAGCGCGTGACGCCCTCGCCGGTCGATCCCGATGCCGCGCTCGATGATGACCTCAACGACGACATCCCCTGAGCTATGAGCCCCGAAGCTCATATCCGCGCCAAGGTGCACATGGTGCTTGCCGACGAAGCCGACATCGGTGTGCTCTCCACCGCCGAGCGCATTGCTGTCGCCTTCGTCCTCAACCGGCCCGACCTGCTTGAAAAATACTGGGGCTCCATGCTCGAGTCCGTCGATCGTCTCGGCATCGACTGGACTCGCGCCGCACTGACGGTCCAACGGCACGGCTGGTAGCCTCCTGCATGACACACTCCACCGCGCCTCACTCCGCTCCCTTCACGTCCCTCGCGATACGTGAAAAATCGACCTCCGATTTGCGTGACGCCACTCACTCACGCAGTGAGAGTTCGAAGAAGGACAGCCTTTGCGAGCGCCATTGTCTGTCTGAAACAGGCCCCGCAGCGCTGGCGCCTCTACGCAACTCGGGCGAGTCGAGTTGT
>CAZDXK010000267.1:0-3214 GCA_964509215.1 uncultured Actinomycetes bacterium
CGACGTAGTGCACGTAGCTGCCCTCGTCGGCGATGATCAGCGTCCGCTCGAACTGACCCATGTTCTCAGCGTTGATGCGGAAGTACGCCTGCAGCGGGATGTCGACCTGCACGCCCGGCGGCACGTAGATGAACGACCCGCCCGACCACACGGCCGTGTTCAGCGACGCGAACTTGTTGTCGTTCGATGGGATGAGCGTGCCGAAGTACTCCTTCACCAGATCGGGATAGTCCCGGAGCGCGGAGTCCATGTCGGTGAAGATCACGCCGATGTCGTCGAGCTCCTTCTTGATCTTGTGGTAGACGACCTCGCTCTCGTACTGCGCGCTCACGCCACCGAGGTACTTCTTCTCCGCCTCGGGGATACCGAGCTTGTCCCAGGTCCCCCGGATGTCCTCGGGCAGATCCTCCCAGTTGCTGGCCTGCTTCTCGGTCGATCGGATGAAGTAGAAGATGTTGTTGAAGTCGATGTCGGACAGATCGGCGCCCCACCACGGCATCGGCCGGGCCTCGAAGTGCTTCAGCGCCTTGAGCCGGTATTTCCGCATCCAGTCCGGCTCGCTCTTGAGAGCGCTGATCTCCTCGACCACCGCAGCGGAGAGCCCTCGCTTCGGCTCGAAGACGGAGTGATCCGCGTCCTTCCAGTCGAACCGGTAGCCCTTGCTGAGCTCTTCGAGGTGCTCTTCCTGGCTGATGGCCATCGTGGTCTCCTCGCGGGCGGGTCTGACCGCCGACACACACAGCCTACCCGGGGGCCGAACGTAAAGTCCACCAGAAAGGTCGGATTCGAACCAGGAGCCGACCGGCCGCGTCTACGGAGCGTCACCGGGCGGGTGCGTGTCGATGTCGCCCGCGCTCGCGTTCGCCTGGTGTCCCGTCTGCTCGTGGTGCTCGAGGACCGCGGCGTTGGCGTCCTCCTCCGACCCCGGGCCCCACGACCAGGCGCAATTCTCGCAGGTGTCCCAGTACTCCCCGCCCTCCATGCGGACCAGGGTAGCTCACGATGACAGGCGCCCTGCCCAGCTGCTCGCCGCGGACCTGGTCCTCCGGCCTGACGGGCAAACCGCACCCGGTGCCTATCCTCGAGCGCCGCCCATGTATAGGGTCGCCGCGTGGCTCGGGAGCGCGCCTTCGAACGTCGGCCGCTCGACGCCGTCGCTGGGCCTGCAGGTCTCGCGATCCTCGTGGTCTGCGGGATCATCGTTCGCGACGGGACCGTGGGATCGCTCGAACGACGCGTCTTCGAGGCGATCAACGGCCTGCCGGAGTTCCTGAGCCCACCGATGCGCCTGGCGCAGTTCCTTGGGGTGCTGGTGGTAGGACCGCTCGTCGCGATCGTGGCCCTCGTGCTGCGACGCTGGCGGTTGGCTTTCGCCGCATCGCTGGTCACGGCCGGGAAGCTCGCCGCCGAACGAACGGTCTGGCACTACGTGAGCCGACAGCGCCCTGGGGTCACCGAGCCTGACGCCATCGTTCGGGGCGGCACGGCGACCAGCGGCGTCTCGTTCGTGTCGGGGCACGTGATCTTGGTAGCGGCGCTCGCCTGGGTGATCGTGCCCTACCTCCGCGGCGGATGGCGGTTTGCGCCGTGGGTGGTCGTCGCTCTCGTCTCGTTCGCCCGGATCTACCTGGGCGCCCACAATCCGCTCGACGTGATCGGAGGCATCGGGCTGGGAGTGGCTGTGGGTTGCGCCGTCAACCTGCTCGTCGCCGTTCCCGTGCAGCCTTCAGACCACCGGGTGGAGCACCCCTAGGCGGCGTCGAGTCATCGGCGTCATCTCACTCGCCGCGCGACCGGCTGACGCTCCGGGACGCCGCCGATCAACGTGGCAAGGGCGCCGGCCGCGACCGCGAGCGACGCGCCGCCACGTCGAGGGGGAAGTGCGCCCCCACGTATATCCGGCCGGCGCGAACGATCACCGCCAACGCCAGCGCGAGCAGCATTCCCGCCAGACCACCTGCGGCCCAGACAAGGTCGGTCTTTCGTCGGATCGCTCCGGCCTCGACCGCATGCTCCGGGAGTGTAGGCCGGTCGCGGCCACGCAAGAAGGCCGGGACGCGGCAAGGCCCCGGCCTTCGCGAGCGGGATGTTCTAGCCGAGCTCGACCGGCACGCCCACGAGCGAGCCGTACTCGGTCCACGACCCGTCGTAGTTCTTGACGTGCTCGTAGCCCAGCAGCTCCTGCAGGGCGAACCAGGTGTGCGAGGAGCGCTCACCGATGCGGCAGTAAGCGATCACCTCTCGGTCGGCGGTGATGCCCTCCCCCTCGTAGAGCTCCCGGAGCTCGTCGGCGGTCTTGAACGTGCCGTCTTCGTTCGCGGCCTTCACCCACGGGATGTTCGCCGCACCGGGGACGTGACCTGGGACCTGGGACTGCTCCTGGGGCAGGTGGTCGGGGGCGAGCTTCTCACCCCGGAACTCCTCGGGGGACCGTACGTCGACGAGCCCGACCGTCCCGATCTTGGAGATGACCTCGTCGCGCCAAGCCCGGATCTCGGGGCGGTCGGCTCCTGCGATCCGGATACCGGTGGCCTGGTAGGTCGGGACATCCTGCGTGAGCGGGCGGGACTCGAGCTCCCACTTCTTCCGCCCGCCGTTCAGCAACTTCACGTTGTCGAAGCCCCTGAGCTTCAAGATCCAGTAGGCGTAGGCGGCGAACCAGTTGTTGTTGCCGCCGTAGAGGACGACGGTCGTCTCCGGCCCGACGCCCGCCGCGGACAGGATCTCGGACAGCTCGGCCTGCGAGACGTACTCGCGGCCCACCTTGGTGTGGAGGTCGCTCGTCCAGTTCCAGCCGACGGCTCCCTCGATGTGGCCCTTGTCGTAGGCCGCGGTGTCCTCGTCCACCTCGACGAAGCGAACGGCATCGTCGTTGACGTGGGCCTCCACCCAGTCGGTGTCGACGAGCACGTCGGGCTTGGCGTAGTCGCTCATGTGCCTGCTCCTTCCTCCCGGGGTTTTCGGTCCCGGGAACGAGAAAAGACCGCGGAGGCGGCCTTTCGATGGATCTCCGGGATGTCTGCTACGGCCGCGAGTGCGCTGGCGCCTCCCGGAGGGCGCGGCCCGGCATACAGCACAGGCGGGACGGGATCATCGCTCCGACGAGCCCGCGACAACGCGCCTGGATCAGTTCCCTACCTCCTGAATCGGGAATTGCAGGTGCAACTTCTACCTCCGCGTCGTCGCGGATGTCAAGGGTCGTCCCGTGTCAAGG
>CAZDXK010000268.1:0-3213 GCA_964509215.1 uncultured Actinomycetes bacterium
GTTGAAGTGCAACCTCCGGTTGCTCGCCGCGCGCGAGCGCGGCGAGCAACACCCCGTCGAACGCGTCGCCCGCGCCGGTCGCGTCGACCTCGATGACGGGTTCCGCGGCCACCTCCACGAGCGCTCCGTCGAACGACATCGCGGCACCCTTCTCACCGAGCTTCACGCACGCAACTCTGTAACGTTCGCCGAGTGCTCGCGCCGCGGCCGTGCCCGACAAGCCGGTGAGGATCTCGGCCTCCCGCTCGTTCGCGAAGAGCACGTTCGCACCGGCGTCTGCGGTGTCCGACAGGAACCGCTCGGGACCGAACGCCTCGACCAGCGGCCATGAAGAGGTCTCCACCCCAACGAACCTCGCCGTCGCACGTTCGATCGCGGCGAGGCCCGCGGACGTGGTCGGCTCCTGCAGCAGGAGGTATCCGGACACGAGGACCGCGCCCGAGTCGAGCGAGGCCGGCAGATCGTCGGGCGTGAGCCGAGCGTTCGCGCCGCGGTCGGCCACCATGGAGCGCTCCCCCGCTTCGACGACGACGAGCATCGTGCCGGACGGCGCGTCCGTGTCGATCGTCAGGGCGGGATCCACGCCCCACTCCGCGAGCGCGTCCCGGAGCAGCCGCCCCACCAGGTCGTCGCCCACGCGTCCGTGCACACGCGCTTCGGCCCCGTCCGACGCCGCCCACACCGCGGCGTTCGCGGACGTCCCCGCGGGTTGGAGTCGCACGCGTCCGTGGACGTCGCCGCCGCGTTCGAGCGCGGGCGCCTGCACGTGCACGTCGACCATGACGTCGCCCACCGCGATGAGGTCCACTGCGGCGAGCCTACCCGGCGGCGGCGGCTTCCGATGCCCAGGCGCCGAACGCGCCCCAGAACGGGTCCAGGCCCGGGTGCTCCAGCCCTCGCTCCCCATCGGCGTCGACCAGCACGCGGCCTTCCGACGGTTCCGTCACGTCGCCGACGATGGCCGCGTCGATCCCCTCGCGCGCGCAGGCCTCCACGTAGCCGATCGCGCGGTCCGGCCGGACGGTCGCGATCAGCGTCCCCTCCGAGATGGAGATGTAGGGGTCGATCCCTACGTGGTCGCAGACGGCGCGCACCTCTGGACGGAGGGGGATCGCGTCCAGCCGGACGCGCATGCCGACGTCGGAGGCCACCGCCACCTCCAGCAGACCGCCGAGCACTCCGCCCTCCGTCGCATCGTGCATCGACGTCACGCCACGGTCGCGCAACCCGAACGCGGCGGCCACGCGCGCTTCGGGGACGACCGTCATCTGCTCGAACAGCGCGTCGGCCTTTCGCACCACGTCCTCCCCCACTCCCACCGCCAGGCGATCGGGGAAGGTCGCCGCGAACAGCGCCGTCGCCTCGATCGCCGCGCCCTTCGTAACGACGATGCGATCGCCCGGGCGCGCCCTCGTCGGCGTCACGAACGAATCCGAAGGCCCGAGCGCCATGCACGTCGCCCCACCCACCATCGGCCAGGCGCAGCCGTCGTAGCGCGCCGTGTGCCCGGTCACGACCGCGATGCCCAGGTCGCCGCACGCCCGCGAGAACGCGTCCCAGAGCGAGGTCAGATCCGGGTCGCTGATCTCGGGGGGCAGGTTGAGGTCCACCGCCATCCACCGTAGCGGCAATCCGCTCGTGGAGGCATCGGACGCCAGGATGTGTACGGCGAACCACGCGGCCCGCTCCCAGCCGTACGCGGGCACGACGAACACCGGATCGGTGGTGAGCGCCATCGCGACGCCGTCCGCCACCTGCACCACCCCGACGTCGACGCCGTGCTTCGGACCCACCAGCACGTCCACGTCCGCAGCGCCGAGGCGTCGCAGGATCACCTGCTCGAACAGCTCCGCCGTCGCCTTGCCGGTGCGTTGCTCGGTCATCGACGCACCGCTCCGTGGTTCGCGCGGAACCGCTCGACGACGTCGGCGAGCTTGCGCGCCGCCGCCACGGGATCGGTGGCCGCCGCGACGGCCGAGATCACGGCGACGCCGGCCGCCTCGGCCTCGAGCACGAGCGTGGCGTTCGTGGCGAAGATCCCGCCGATCCCCACCACCGGGAGCGAAGTGACGTTCACCACTTCGCCGAGCCCCACGAGCCCTCGGGCTTCCGCCTCCGGCTTCGTCGGCGTCGACCACACGGTCACTCCCACATAGTCGGCGCCCCCGCGCTCCGCAGCCACCGCCTCGTCCACGCTGCCGACGCTCACGCCCAACACGTAGCCGGCGCCCAGCCGCCTGCGCGCGTCCTGCGGGTCGTCGTCTTGACCCAGATGCACACCGGCCGCGCCGCTCTCCAGCGCCACGTCGAGCCGGTCGTTGACGACGAACAACACCCCGGCATCGCGACACACGGCCGCTAGCTCGGTGGCGAGCGGAAGGAGCGCGTCATCGTCGAGCTCGGGAGCACGGAGCTGCACCGCGGTGGCGCCCCCTTCGATCGCCGCGTGACCCACCGTGCGGTGATCGCGACCGGGACCGAACTCCGCCGACGTCACGACGTAGACCCCGAGCGTTCCTGGATCGAACATGTCGACTCCCTCCGCCGGCATTAACCGGTTCAGGTCCTGCGGGTCGCCGGCGGCGTGGAGCCGGCCTCTCAGCCCGGTATCCCCGAGCTCCCCGGTGGTTCTCGCGCAGTATAGGCGGCGCCGGCGCTCAGATGCCGGCGCGCGCCTTGGCGATGGCTCGTTCCCGGCGGAACTTCTTCCAGTCGCTCGACTTCACGGAGAACGCGAGGTCGGTGCCGATCTGGAGCAGGCCGATCGCGATCAGCGCCACGGCGCTCCACCACCGCGCGCCGGAGCCCGGCCAGAACACGAGCGCCAGGAACGGCGCGAGCTTGGTCGCGATCGCCCCCGAGGCGTGCATCCACGCGCGGCTCGCGGGATCGGCCCGCAGGTACGTCGCGTAGTCGCTCTTCAGGCCGGGCCTCGGCGGTGGAGGTCCGCCCAGGAAGTAGTCGGTGAAGCGGATGCTCGCCAGGTACCCCACGAACCAGTGCGTCGGGCTGTGGAGCGACACCGACCACATGAGCCCCGCGGCGATCAACAACAGGCCGGCGAGCGTCGAAGAGGAGACGGAACGGGCCGCGACCGCCCCGGCCAGGCCCACCGCGACGCCCGCCAACAGGATGGCGTTGCCCGCCCAGACCGGGATCCGGAAGCGGACACCCGATCGGAACGCCGCGCCGTCGATGCGCCCGATCTGGTCG
>CAZDXK010000269.1:0-3208 GCA_964509215.1 uncultured Actinomycetes bacterium
GGGCGGCCGGATCGCGGCGATCGCCGTCACGGCGACGTTCTCGCAGATGGCGTTCTCGAAGCACCTCGGCGTGCCGTTCCCGCTGCTCTCGGACTGGGGGCGGGAGACGTGCGCGGCCTACGGGGTGCGCTACGAGGTCTGGAAAGAGCACGACGGCCTGGCGAAGCGGTCGATCTTCGTGATCGACCGGGACGGGACGATCTGCTACCGGTGGGTGACGGACGACGCGCTCGAGACGCCGGTCTTCGAGCACGCCCTGGAGTCCATGGCCTCGCTTGCCGGCCGGGACCCCGGCCGTTAGGGGCGGGCAGCAGGGGCTCCGGGCGCCCGGCAGTCGGAGATCGGGGTCAGGCCGAACCTTCGAGGGGACGGATCAAGAGCAGCAGCTTGCCCGAGGTGGTCCCGCTCTCCAGCTCGCGGTGCGCCTCATCGGCGTGCTCCAACGGGTGTCGGGCGTGTACACGCACCTCCAGATCGCCATTGCCCACCATCGACAGCGCCGCATCCGCTTGACGCCGGCGGAGTCGAGTCTGATCGACACCTGCCTCGCCGCCGGTCGCGGGGCCTCATCGTGTTCGAGGACGGGCACCCCCGAGCCACCGTGCTCCCGTACTCGGATCGCTCGCATCTCCCTCCTTCGCCCTCGGTTCGACCCCGTCTCGGGGTCCCGACCTTCTCACATGACCGGCGCGTCCGGGTGTTGCGGCGTGTTCGTACATAAGATGCGAACTCCGGTCTCGCGGTGTGGTCGGGGGGAGGGGATGGTGAAGGTAGACCTCGCGGTCGTGGGCGGCACCGTCGTGACGGGTTCCCACCTGACCCGCGCCGACGTGCTCGTCCGGGAGGGCCGGATCGCCGCGGTCCTCGCCGGGGGCGCCGAGACCGACGCGGATCGCATCGTCGATGCCAGCGGCCTCCTCGTGCTGCCGGGCATGGTCGACACCCATGTCCACCTGATGGATCCCGGTCCCACCGAGCGCGAGGACTTCCCGACCGGCACGGCTGCGGCCGCGGCCCGGGGCGTGACGACGCTCGTCGAGCACACCCACGCGCATCCGGTGCGGAACCGCGAGGAGTTGCTCGACAAGGTCGCGTACCTCCGCGGACGCTCGAACGTCTCCTTCGGCCTCGCCGCCCACGTCTGGCCCGACCAGACCGCCGCGATGGAGGACGCCTGGCGCGCCGGGGTCACCTTCTTCAAGGTCTTCACCTGCACCACCCACGGCGTTCCGGGGATCGAGGGGGACGACCTGCGGCGGGTGTTCCGGCTGGTCGCCGGCTTCGGCGGCACCTGCCTGGTGCACGCGGAGGACGAGACGCGGACCGTCGACGCCGAGCGAGCGCTGCGCGCGGCCGGCCGCACCGATCCCGGCGTCATCACCGAATGGCGCTCCCGCGAGGCCGAGCTCCAGGCGGTCCGAGCGGTCACCGACCTGGCGGTGGAGACCGGCGCGCGGCTCACGATCGCCCACGTCTCCTCCCCGCCGGTCGCCAAGGCGATCGTGGCCGCGCGTCGGCGCGGGGCCGATGTGGCGGCGGAAGCCTGCCCGCAGTACATGCTCCTCGAAGAGGACGGGGTCGTGGCGCACGGGGCTCTCCGCAAGTTCACGCCGCCGGCGAGGAACCGCTCCATCGAGGACGCCGACGCGATGTGGCAGCTCCTCGCCGACGGCGTGCTCACTCACGTCGCGACCGACCACGCGCCGTCCACGATGGCGCAGAAGCTCACGGGCGACATCTGGGAGGCGCCGTTCGGCCTGCCCGGCCTCGACACGACGACGCGGCTGCTGCTCGACGCCGCGGCCGTCGGCCGGCTCTCGTGGTCCGACGTCGTCCGGCGCTACGCGGAGGCGCCGGCCAGGCGTTACGGCCTCTGGCCCGCGAAGGGCCGCCTGGGCGAGGGTGCCGACGCCGACCTCGTGCTGGTCGACCCTGCCGCGACCGTCGAGATCCGTGACGATGACGTGATCTCGAAGGCCGGCTGGACCCCCTTCGCAGGCCGGACCACCCGAGGCGACGTCGTCCGCGTGTTCCTGGGAGGTGAGGAGATCGCGCGGGGCGGCGTGCCGCGGGACGAGCGGACCGGCCGGTTCCTTCCAGGGCCCGGCCTCGCCGATCCGAGGGAGGTGCTGGCATGATCCTCGACCTGAGCGTCGTCGTCGACACGACCACGCAGGGTCCGCCTGCCGCGGGCAGTCCCCCCGTCGTGCTCGAGACCGCGTTCCGCGGCCCCGGCCACTGGCAATCGAGCAGGATCACCACGCTGCTGCACACCGGCTCGCACGTGGACGCGCCGCTGCACGTCGTGGCCGGCGGCAGGGCGATCGAGGCCGTCAGGTTGGACGAGGTCTGCGGCACGGCCGTCGTCCTCGACGTCCACGACGCCGGCGAACGCGAGGCGATCGACGCCCGGCGACTCGAGGCGGCCGCCACTGAGATCCCCCAGGGCTCGATCATCGCGGTGCGAACCGACTGGACCGACCGCCGGTGGGGCACGTTCCCCGACTACTACACGCGGTCGCCGTTCCTGACCGAGGACGCGGGGATCTGGCTCGCGAAGCGGCGCCCGAAGGCCGTCGTCGTCGACTTCTTCGAGGAGGAGTGCGCCGTCTCGACCGAGTTCACCTCGGAGGACTTCGTGGTGCACCGCTCGCTCCTGGGCGCGGGGATCCCGATCGTGGAGCAGGCCACGCGCCTCGGCGAGGTCGGTCCGCGTCCCTTCCTGCTGCGCGCCCCCTTCGTGCTCCTCGGGGGTGTGGAGGCCGCTCCCTGCCGGATCTACGCGGAGCTCCCCGGCGACGCGCCGTAGCGAAGCCGTCAGTCGCTCGCCCGCGCCGCGATGAAGTCGATCTCGATCAACCAGGCGGGGTTCGCGAGGCCGACGACGAAGATCAGGGTCGAGGCCGGCCGGTGCTCGCCGAGGATCTCCTCCCGCACGGCGCGCGCGATCGGGTAGTCCTCCCGGTTCAGGAGCAGCATGTTCAGCTGCACGATGTCCGGGACGCCCATGCCCGCTCCGGCGAGGATCTCGCCGACGTTCCTCCACACCAGCCGCGCCTGCTCCTCGATCCCCTCGCCGATCCGGCCGTCGGCGTCGACGCCCGCCTGCCCGGCACCAAAAAGCACGCGCGCGGGCCCCTCGAGCTCCACCCCGTGGGAGTAGCTTGCGAACGGCCCGGCGACCGTGGATGGATCGAACGCGCGCATC
>CAZDXK010000270.1:0-3205 GCA_964509215.1 uncultured Actinomycetes bacterium
GTCGATGCCACCGAGGACGGCTGGCGACGGGTCGAGTTCCAGATGCTGTACGGTGTGCGCCGGGATCTGCAGGCCGACTTCGCGCGGCGCGGCTACCCGGTCCGGGTCTACATCCCGTACGGCACCGAGTGGTATCCCTACCTGACGCGACGGCTCGCCGAACGACCCGCGAACATGTGGTTCTTCGCGTCCAACCTATCGAAGGGCGCACGATGACGGCCAGAGACACAGGGAAGCGGGTAGCTTTCCTGGGTGGCGGGAAGATGGGCGAGGCGCTCATCTCCGGGCTGATCCGCTCCGGGGGCCGGACGGTTGACGAGATCATGGTCACGTGCCGCCGGGACGAGCGCGCGCGCGAGCTGGCCGGGAAATACGGCGTCACCGCGACGCTCGACAACGCCGAGGCCGCGCGCTGGGCGAACGTCCTGGTCCTGATGCCGAAGCCTCAGGACATGGAGGTGCTCCTCACGCAGATCCGGGGCGCCGTGACGCCTGAGGATCTGGTCGTGAGCTTCGCCGCCGGTATCCGGACGTCGTTCGTGCAGAAGCATCTCGCCGACGACGTGCCGGTGGTCCGCGTCATGTCGAACGTCCCCGTGATGGTCGACGAGGCGATGTCGGTGATCGCGGCGGGATCCCGCGCCGGGGACGAGCACATGGCGATCGCCGAGGAGCTGCTCGGCTACGTCGGGAAGGTCCTTCGGCAGAAGGAGATCCACATGGACGCCATCACCGCGACGAGCGGCAGCGGTCCTGCCTATTTCTTCCTGCTGGCCGAGGCCATGATCGAGGCTTGTATCCTGCTGGGACTGTCGCGCGACGTCGCGACCGAGTTGATCATCCAGACGATGCTCGGTTCGGCGAAGATGCTGCGCGACACAGGCAAGCATCCGGTGGAGCTCCGGGAGATGGTGACGTCGCCCGGCGGTACCACGATCGCAGCGATCCGCATCTTGGAGGAAGCCGGGGTGCGTGCCGCGTTCCTGAACGCGATCGACGCCGCCTGCAAGCGGGGCCTGGAGCTCGCGCAGGGCGGCGACGACGACGAAGACTAAGGAGTAGTTGATGGGCAAAGGAGACCTCGCCACGGTCCGCGACTCGAAGGACCGGCAGCGTGAGAAGAAGGCACGGGAGAAGCGTCAAGCCGCCGAGCGCGGTGCGGCCCGCAAGGCGGCCAAGAAGAAGTAAGACCCGCGGGTCAGGCGACGCCGGTTCGTGCCCGTGCGATCTGATCTGCGTGGACGATGGCGTGGTCGGCGTAGATCTCCAACCATCCCTCAACGGAGTAGACGCCGTACTCGGTGTGCGAGCCGGCCCTGCCCCAATCGTCGTCGCCCAGGAGATCCAGCAGCTCGCTCGTCGAATCGCGAACGGCTCTGAACACCTCGAGCGAACGCTCGATCGGCCGGTCGTAGTGCAGTACCCGCGCGAACTCAGCCTCGTCGTAACCCTGGATCTGTGTGTCGGACTCGGCGAGCAACTTCCGGAGACGAAGGTAGGAGTTCGTCTCGGAGTCGGCCAGGTGATGCACGATCATGCGCGGCGACCACTCGCCTGCCGGCGTTCGGTCCAGCTCGAGTTCCGACATGTCCTCGAGCGCCCGCTCGACCGCGGCGACGCCGCCCCGGTACTGCTCGATGAGGGCGCGCCGACGATCGCTGTCCACCGGGTCGGATGCTAGCAAGGTCGGCGGGATCCGTCAGTGGTCCGAGGGCAAAGTTCCCACGCACGTCCCCGATCCGCGGAGCTGCGACCGGATGCCAACGAGGCGAATCGTGTGACTGTCGCCAGATAGCCTTTCGCAGCATCATGGCGCCAAACCCGATGGGCTAGATGGAGGGAGACAGGACCCATGCGTGACGTAGCGACAGCCCGGCAAACGGCCGAAACCGCGCGGCAGGATCCCACCGGGCACGAACCCGAGCTGGTGCTCTCGAAACACCATCGCGGCACCGGCCCACTCGATCGCGTCGCAGAGGCCGTCAACCGCTTCGTCGGCTCGATGTGGGTGTTCGTGTTCGTGACGATCTTCATCGTGGTGTGGCTGTTCGCCGGCAACATCGTCGGATTCGACAAGACGCCGTGGCCCTTGCTGCTCACCCTTCTCAACCTGCCGCAGCTGTCGATCATGATCTCGCTGCAGGTCAGCGCGAACCTGGCTGAGAAGACGAACGACGCCCGGGCCGCGAACGACCACGCAACCCTGGTTGCCCTACACGAGCTGTCCAAGCAGCAGCTCGCGATCCTGCAGGGTCAGAACGAGGTCCTCGAGCTCCTGCGCCAACGTGTCATGGCAAGCTCGGATCGAGGGACGGTGCCGCCGCCGCCTCCGCGATCCACGTAGCTCTCGCGGATAGACGGTGCAGCCGAGCGATCCATGCGATCGCGTGCCCTTGACTGCCTTCAACGTGCCGAGAGCCGGTTCCGAAGCGTGCCGATGCCTTCGGCCGCCAGCTCGATCCGCGCGCCCGGCCAGAGACGCCGGGACGGGTCGAGGTCCGCGCTTCCGAAGGGGCCGAGCGCGAACGCGTCGCCGCGATCCAGGGCCGCGATCCGCGACGCGTCGCTGATGAGCGTGTACAGGCTCTCGGCCGCTCCGTTCAGGTTCCCCTTGGCGAGCTCTTCCCCGTCGACCGTGACCTGCACGATCATGGTCTGCGGGTCTACCTCGTCGACCGTCACGACGCACGGGCCGAGCGCGAGCGGGAGCCCGTCGGAGGTGGCGAGCGGATCGCCGCTCGCTCCGTGGGCCGACCAGTCGTTCACCAACGTATAGCCGAAGATGTTCGCGCGGACCTCGTCGGGTGAGGACTGCGACGTCTCGAGTCCAAGGACCGCCGCCACCTTCGGCTCGTAGTCGATCCATGCCGCGTCCTCGGGCCACGGAACTTCCTGCTCGGGCCCGACGATGCGTCGCTCGATGCCGTACGCCTCGGGGGTGAGCAAGGACGAGGGGAAGAGCGGCGGCAGGATCCGTGCCTGTTCGACGACGTGGTTCGCCGTCTCGTCTCGTTCGAGGGCGGCACGGGCGGCGTCCATCACGGACCCGCGGCTGCTCGCCACCAGGGCTTCCAAGGTGGTGGGGAAGGCCGGGTGCCCGACCACGTCGGGCAGGTCGACTACCTCACCTCCGAGGATCGCTCCCAGTCGCCGGTGCCCCCTCCGGTCATAGGTCACGAGCCTCATCAGGGAGCCGAAGCATACG
>CAZDXK010000271.1:0-3189 GCA_964509215.1 uncultured Actinomycetes bacterium
ACCTCGTCCGGCTCGACACGGACGGCGGACACCCGTTGGCCCCGATCGAACCGCGAAAGGTCCGGCACGAACGCCTCCATCACGAAGGCGCCATCGCGTGCGAGGTGCCGGGCCACGGCTCGCAAGCACGCCACCTGATCGTCCTGCGTGAGGAGTCCGAAGAACGTGTTGAACGGGACGTAGATCAGCGTGAACGTCGCATCGATCGAGAAATCGTGGAAGTCGCCGATGGTGACCGGGATCGCGTCGCCGCCCGGTTTCGACCGCAACCGCTTGACCATGGCGGCCGACGCGTCGATCCCGTGAACCTCAACGCCTGCCGCGGCGAGCGGGATCGCCACCCTTCCGGTTCCGATCCCCAGCTCGAGCGCCGGCCCCGGCCCGGCAAGCGAGGAGAGGAAGTCGACCGTGGTCGAGACGTCGCCGGAGAACGGCACCTCCGGATATATCTCGTCATAGACGTCCGCGATCCGGTCGCCGTACGTTGAAGGCCCGTACCCGCCTTCCTGGTCGCTCATCGCCGAAGCCAAACAGCCCGCGATGTACGCCGTCAAGCGCGACGGCCGGTCATCTGGCTCCCTCGACGCTGAGGGATCGCGTCCGCACGACGTAGCGCCCGCGCGCCGCCACTCGGATCTCACCGTCGGCCACGAGTGCGCGGAGCGCTCGGTTCGCCGACTCGCGGGTGGTTCCGGCGAGGGCGGCTACCTCGTCCTGGGTGAGTGGCAGCAGGATCAGCCTGCCACCCTCGACGGGCCGACCGAACCGCTCCGCGAGGTCCTTCAGCCGTCGAGAGATCCGCGCCTTGACGTCGAGCCACGCGAGGTCTGCCGCGAGGGCGGCGGCGCGATGGGCGCGGGTCGTGAGGAGGTCGGCCGCCGCACCGGGGGACACGGGAGAAAGGCGGCACGGCCGGAGCGCACGGACGCTCACGGGCGAGGACACGCCGGTCGGCTCGCCCGCCCCGTGACCCGGCCCCAGGACGTCCAGCACCAGTTCGTGGCCGGCGTCGGAGATGGTCGCGACGCGAAGGGCGCCGGATCCGACCAGCCAGAGGCCGTCGCCGGGCTCGCCCTGCCGGATCAGCGTTCCGTGCTGCCGTAGGACGAGCGTGAGGGGGAGCAGTTGTAGGCCGCTTCGCACTTGGACCGACACGCCGCTCCTTCAGCCGTGCGCCGCAGACCGTATCCCGTCCCACCGACACGCGGCCGCGTGGCGCGCACGGACGGGACCGGGGTAGGCTTGCGCCGTGGGGACGAACAAGGCGACGAACAAGCAGCTCACGACCGTGCTCGGCGCCGTTCCCCTGTTCGAGGACCTGTCGAAGAAACAGTTGAAGAAGGTGGCCGACTTGGCGGAGGTCGCCCGCTTCATGGCGGGCGCCACCCTCGTGAAGCAAGGCGAGATCGGCGACAGCTTCTACGTGGTCCTAACCGGCCAGGCCAAGGTCGTCGCGAACGGGCGAACGGTGAACCGCCTGCTCCCCGGCGATCACTTCGGCGAGATCTCATTGCTCGACGGCGGACCCCGATCGGCGTCGGTCGTCGCCGAGACCGAGATGACGCTCGTGATCATCGCGCAGAAGGCGTTCCTGGCCATGTTGGCCAAGGATCCGGAGATCACGATGTGCCTGTTGGAAGGCATGGCTCGAACGGTCCGCCGACTCGACCGCTCGCTCGCCGGGTAGCCTTCCGCACAGTGAAGGTCGAGCTCCATCCCCTTGAGCAACCCGACGCCGTCGTCGCTACGGTTTCGTGGATCGACGGCCGGCCGGCCATCGACGCCGAGGACGACATCCTCCGCGCGACGCTCGTGGATGTCTTCCGCAGGACGCCGGTCGTGATCGACGATGCGTCGTACCGGCGCATGGGGACAGCCGGGGAGGTCCTGATCCAGCCGGGCGACCTCGAGTGGTTCCGCGCCGTGGTCCAGGCCCGCATCCCCGCCGAGACCGGCTTGGTCGCTCGGTTCGTGCCGGGGGTCACCGAGGGCGGGTTCGATCCCGCGGCTGGTTACCGGACGTTCGAAGAGCAGATCGAACGGCTCACGACGTAGCGGCGACCTCGCCCGCCCGCTCCCGGTTCGCGAGCCACGCCTTGCCCTCCGGACAGAAGGCTCGGAAATCGCAGTAGGTGCACTGTGGCCCCGGGGTCGCTTCGAACGCGCCCGCGTCGATCGACCGCAGCGCCTCGACCACGCGAGCCTTCACCGCGTCTGGGTCCTCCATGGCGTGCGAGACCTCGTCGCCGCTCGCCAGGTACAGGTACGTGAGGGTGACGTCTTCGGGCCGCTTGCCCCAGATCTCGACACAGGCCAGTCCGTACAGGTCGAGCTGCAGCGCAACCAGCGGATCGTCGTCGGCCGGTCTGCGGCCCGTCTTCCAGTCCACGACCTCCCACGGCCCGTCGGGGACGCCGTACACGGCGTCGATCCGTCCACCGACGGAGAAGCCCTCGAGCCGGAGCAGGAACGCCCGTTCGGCGTGCAGCGGGACGATGTCCGCGAACCGGCTCCCCAGGAACGCGTCCCGCAGGCGTTCGACCTTGCCGGGCTCGCCGGCGAGCTCCTCGCTCGTGAGGTCCGGAGCCTCGTCGACCTCGAGCAGCACGGCCTGACCGCTCGCCCGTCGTTCGATCCACCGGTGTACCTCGGTGCCGATGCGCGCGGCCGGCCCGCTGAACCGGGGCAGGGGACGCACGGCCGTCCAGTAGAAGCGCTTCGGACAACGCGCGTAGTCGATCACTCCGCCGACGGACACCGTCCGTCGCGCTACCGGCCCCCCAGACCCGTTCGCCGGGTCCGTACCCTCACGTTCCAGCAGGAAGCCGGCGTGGTGTCGCCGCTCGGCCGCGAGCTCTCCGAACAGCTCGCGTTCCTGCGGACTCAACGGCTCGAGCAGGGTCGGCTGCACACCGCCGATGGCGACGGCCTCGACGGCGGATCGACGCCACCCTTCGGGGAACACGTCGTCTCTGTCGTCGGGCCTCGCCGGCTCGGGCCAGTCCTTCACGAACCGCTCCCGGTACCCGAGGAGCGGGTTGGTCTCCTCGTCGATCTCGGCTCCCGGATCCCACGTCCCGCGCCGAACCTCCTGCACCCACCCCGCGAGCTCGCGGAGGAACTTGCCGCCCTCCTTCGCGTTGATGTTCTCGCCGTACCAGTGCGCCCCGGTGCAGAACAGCCGGCGCC
>CAZDXK010000272.1:0-3185 GCA_964509215.1 uncultured Actinomycetes bacterium
CTCGCGCTTCGTCCCTGGGATAGCGGGACAGGTCCTCGCCGGGCGCGAACTGCATGGGGTTCACGAAGATCGACACGACGACCACGTCACGCTCGGCCCGGGCGCGGCGGATCAGGGAGGCGTGACCTTCGTGCATCGCCCCCATCGTCGGTAAGAGCCCCACGACGGCTCTGGAGGATCGGCGCTCCTCGACGGCCGCCGTAAGGTCGACGGCGTCGCGGATCAGCTCCATCGCGCCAGCACCTCTTCGACCGCCGCGCGCCGTGCCTGGGAAAGGCGGCCGGCGACGGATGCGAGCTCGAGCGCGGAGCGGCAGAGCTCCACGTAGACGGCGACGGCGTCCGGTCTTGATGATCGGAGCGCGACGAGGTTGCGCTCGATCGTCGTGACGTCGCCGCGGGTGGCCGGTCCGGTGAGCGCCCCGGCCGCGCCCAGGCGCTCTACGTTGTCCAGGCTCGCGCGTTGCAGCGGAAGCAACGCGTTCAGCGGGTCGGGCACCCCCGCACGCCTGAACAGATCCTCGGCGATCCCGCTCGCGACGATGAGGTAGTTCGAGGCGAAGACGGCGGCCGCGTGATACAGCGGCCTCATCGCGTCGTCCAACCGGAACGGTCGCGCCATGAGGTCGTCGGCGATGCGCTCCCCGACCATATAGCCCTCGCTGTCCTCGGCGGTGACGGCCATGGCGCACCCGGGGAGGCGCTCGAGCGCGCCCGCCACGTCGGGGAAGGTCTGCAGCGGATGGATCGCGAGCGGCCGGGCACCGGCCGCTCGCGCGGGCGCGAGGACGTCCAGCCCTGAGGCCCCCGATACGTGCGCGACCCACTGCCCGGAACGGAACCCTTCGGCACCGGCGATCTGACCGACGATCGCGGGGATGTCGTCGTCGGGAACGCCGATGATCACGAGCTCGCCGGCGCCCGCCGCGGCGGTTGGATCGAGGAACGGCACGTCGGACAGGAAGCGCGACGCGCGGTCGCGGGTCGGAGCGCGGCCCGAAACCGCGGCGATCCGATGCCCGGCGCGACCGAGGAGGACCGCCATCGCGGTCCCTACGCGTCCCGCGCCGACGACCGAGACGTTCATCGCTGCGAGTATGCCAAGTCAACGGATCCAGACGATCGGCCCGTCCGGCGCGGGGGCGTCCGCCGGCGGCTGCAAGCGAACCAGGTCGCTGCCGGCGGTGGCGAACAGCCCGTCGGCCGTCTCGACGAACACGGTGTCGTCGAGCGCGAACGTCCCGTACGGGATGCCCGAGACGGGACCGATGTACCGAGGAGCGTCGACGCCGTTCTCCGACGCGGTGTCGAGGAGATAGAACCCGCGGCGGAACCCCTGGCGCCCCACGACGAGAGCGGATGAGGCGCTCGTCGACCAGGCCAACATCCGGGCGATCGAGAACGGGACGCCACCGACGCCGCCGTACGGCAGCGGGGTCGGCTCCCCGGTTCCGAGGACATACAGGCCTGCACCCCGCAGATCGGCGTGTTCCTGCGCGGGCCGAGACGGGAGCGGCGTCAGGGTCGCGAGCGACTCCCGCGGGACCACGATGATGTCGGACAACCCGGAGACCGCGACCATCGCGTAACCCGGGAGCACGCGATGGATCGTTCCGATCCCGGCGAAGAAGATGCCGATCCGGCCGCCACGATCGAGCGTGAACATCGTATTGGCGTTGTCTTGTCCGACGGAGAGCAGGTCGCCGCAGAGTTCCGGATCGGCGTACTTGCGTTCCCGGAGCGAGGGAACGAGCTTGGCCCAGACGATCGATACCGAGCGACGGCACCCGGATCGAAGCGGCCCACGCCGGCCCGCGATCACGGTGGTGCCCTTCGGTCCCCAACTCACGATGTCGCCCCCGAGGATCGGCGTCGGCGGGTCGTCGGGCCCGAGGAACCGCAGGATGGAGGCCCGCAGTCGTCCGTCGGAGAGCTCGGACGTGACGCCGACCCAGCCGGAGCCGGCGCCGTGAGCGTCGACGAGCTCGATGGCGCGCGGCACCCGCGGGCCGCGCACCACCCGGCCCGTAGCGAGGTCCCACCGCCAGAGGCGCGAGCGATCTTCTCCGTCAGGGACCGCGTAGACGAGCGTCCCGCTCAACCGCGTAGGTCTGGCCTCCGGGGTTGCGTCCGCTGCCGGTTCCGTGTGGGCGTTGAGCCAGGAGCCGACGGCGACGGCCAGGACGATGACGGTGACGACGAGCGCGACGAGGAGTCGGGATCTGGTCGTGGATGCTTCAGTTGCTGTGGCCTCTGCTGGTGCTTGCGGGGGAGGGTTCGGCCGGCGGGGCGGGGCAGCGGACGAGGCCACGCTTGCGGTGCTCGCCGCTTCGCGGCTCCGCTCATCAGGGTGGCCCCCTACCGCAACTCCCGCCCCTTCTGGCGGTTGTTTCCCGAGCTCGTAGAGAGGCGCAGCGCAGTTGGGGCACTTCGTTCCCGTTGCCTCGCCTTGCCAGTCGCATCTCAGACAGGTGCGGGTCGTCATGTCGGGACTGCCAGGGGAGCGAAGACGGGGCGGACTTCTTGGTCGGGGAGGCGGACATCCAAGATCCGGGTGCCATCCGGGAGCATCGGGTCGGGGATCAGCTCGAGGAGGGGCATCACGACGAAGGCTCGCTGGTGCATGCGGGGGTGGGGAACCGTCAATCGGTCGTCGTGGATGGTCAGACCACCCATCAGGAGGATGTCGATGTCGATGGTTCGGGCGCCCCAACGGACGTCTCGGGTGCGTGCGAGCGTTGCTTCGATGCGGTTGACGGCCTCGAGGAGGTCGTGAGGTTCGAGCGCCGTGTCGATCTCGGCGACGACGTTGAGGAAGTCGGGCTGCTCGGGACCGCCGACCGGATCCGTCTCCCATACCCGGGACGTGCGTTGGACGTTGATGCCGGGTTCTTCGGCGAGCAGGTCGACCGCGCGTTGGAGCGTTGCGAGCCGGTCGCCGAGGTTGGAGCCCAGCCCGAGGAAGGCATCCACCGACGCGCTACCGGTTGGGAGCGGAGACGGCCGCCGCGACACCGTCGATGCCCAAGCGTCCGGCGGCGTTCGGCTTGTGGACGACGGCGGTCACGCGCGCGACCCGTTCGAGCCTCAGGAGGTCGTCCGAGATCGCGGCCGCCATCGATTCGATCAGGTCGAACGAGCGCTGCTCGACGATCGCCCGGACCGTCTCAGTGATGCCGCGATAGT
>CAZDXK010000273.1:0-3180 GCA_964509215.1 uncultured Actinomycetes bacterium
CAACGCGAAAGACTGCCGGTCGAGTTCGCGGTCGAGGAATCGTTCGTCCCTAGTCTCCGTAGCTGCAAACGCGTGAAGTCAACGGTCTTGACCGTGGTGCGCCCCTGCTCAATCTGCCGGTAGGCTTCGACCTGGGAGGATGGCCGAGCGGACGAAGGCGACGGTCTTGAAAACCGTTAGCGGGGCAACTCGCTCCTGGGTTCGAATCCCAGTCCTCCCGCCATCTACCAGGAGGGTCTTGCGGCGTCGGCCGGGTCCCGTGAACCTGGTGGTCCGCATCGGGCGGTATCCGTGCGCGAAACGGTCTCTCGCCGATCGCTCACGGGACCAGCTTGAACCGACCTCCCGAAAGGGGTCGCAGGACGTCGAAGTGGCGGTGGTCGAGCGTCAAGATCTCGCGGGTGCGAAAGCGATCCGCCAGCACGACGATCGACGCGTCGGCGACACCGACGGACTGGTCGCGGTAGCGGGCGATCACATGCGAGGCGCTTGAGAGATCGGCCGCGTCGAACTGCGCAAGGTCGTAGGCGCCACCCATGAGCTCCTCGAGGACGGCCAGCTCGGCGTCAACGCCGACTCGGGTCGCCACCAGATAGTCGAGCTCGGCGACGACGTAGGGAGATACCACCAGGGGCTCGTCGATCTCAGCAACGAGCCGCCGCACCGCCTCGTGTTCCGGCTCCGTCCGGTTGAACAGGGCGAGCAGGCCGCTCGTGTCGGCGAGGGTCACCGGTCCCCGAAACCCGCCAAGAACTCGTCGGCGCGGGCCGCGAACGCCTCATCGCTCGCGAAGACGCCGGCCCGAGGGGCGGGCCGGCTCACCGCCGCCGCGATCGCCTCACGGATCACCTCGGCCTCCGCGATGCCGCGGTGCCGTGCCTCTCGCACGACCGCCTCTTTCAGGTCGTCCGGCAGGTAGAGGGTCGTCTTAACCATGCCACATATGGTACCACCGCTGACAAAGCGGGAGCACACGGTCGCTTTGCGTCGAGGTTGGTGACGGTCAGGGTCAAGTGATGGATGCGACGAGCCTCGAGCATGGGAGCCAAGGGTACAGGTCAGGCCCCGGCGGATCCGGACAGCCGGGGTCGTCGTCTCAGCCTGAAATCCCGCTAGAGGCTCGCTTGAAAGCACAGAGGCATCCCGGGGTTTCCCGGAGTGACGTTCGTCACCGTACTTTCGGGCCCCTCGGCCCCTGTGAGCGATCGCTGGCATGGCTAGCGTTCATCCAGAGGAGTTCTTGACGTTCGCCGGCAGAGGAGCACGCGGCCGGCCATATCCCGGGCGCGGGCGCGACTCCGCTTTCCGAGTTCGAGCAGCGGCTCGGCGGGATGCCGTGCGGAGATGGTTCCGCCGACGAAGGGAGGAGTGGACATGATGTGGGGAGGCGGCGGGATGGGACTCGTGTGGCTCGTATTCCTTGGCTTCATCGTGGCGGGAATCGTCCTCGTGATCCGGGGCTCCTTCGAACGGGAAGGCCGACGCGACCCGGAGAGGAGCGCGCTGGACGTACTCGACGAGCGCTTCGCCCGGGGTGAGATCGATCGGGACGAGTACGAGGGGAGGAAGCGGATCCTCCTGGACTCACGACGTCGATGAGGACGCGACGCCTGGGCCTGGCGCTCGTTGCGGTAGGGGTCCTGGGGGTGGTCGGCACGTCGCTGGCCGCCGGTTCCGGCCCCGGATCGTGGGGACCAGGGTGGATGGCCTCGATGCACGGAGGGATGATGGGCGGCGCCGCCGGAGGAGAAGCTGCCGCTCCTGTGCCCGGTGCCTCCCAGATCGAGGTGGTGGCGCGCGACTTTTCGTTCTCGCCCGCCGAGGTCACCCTCCCCGCGGGGACCACCATGAACCTGGTCCTCGCGAACCAAGGCGACCTGCTTCACGATGTGACCATCCCAGCCCTCGGCTTCCGATTGGTGGCGGACCCGGGAGCGAGAGCCTCGGCCTCGCTGACGACACCGACCCCGGGAACGTACGAGTTCTTCTGCTCCATCCCCGGACACCGGGAGGCGGGGATGATAGGGATCCTCCTCGTCGACTAGCCGTGGTTCCTCGGGACGTTGTGGGGTGGGATGAGCGGCCGCGAGCACTGGAGAGGCGACGAGGATGCCGGTGAACTTCGATCAGGCGCCGATACTGGTCTTCTGGGAGACCACGAGGGCGTGCGCCCTCGCGTGTCGCCACTGCCGGGCGGAGGCGGTCTCCGAGCCCTTGCCGGGGCAACTGTCGACCGCGGAGAGCATCAGGCTGGTCGATGACCTCGCTCGGTTCGATCCGCACAAGCCGGTCCTGGTCTTCACGGGCGGCGATGCGTTCATGCGGGCCGATCTGTTCGACCTCGCCGAGCGCGCCCGCTCTCGCGGGCTTCCGATCGGATTCGCTCCGAGCGTGACGTCGCTGCTCACCCGCGACGCCGTGACCCGGATGCGCGAGGTGGGCGCCAAGACCGTCTCGATCAGCCTCGACGGCGCCCTTCCCGCGACCCACGAGGCGATCCGTGGCGTCGGCGGCCACTTCCACCGGACCGAGGAGGCCGTGCGGATGCTGGTGGAGGAGGGCCACACCGTTCAGATCAACACCACCGTGATGCGCCGCAACGTGAACGAGCTCGCGGACGTCGCCGCCCTCGTGCACGACTGGGGAGCGCACATCTGGGAGGTCTTCTTCCTGATCCGTGTCGGGCGGGGGGTCGAGCTGGAGGAGCTCGAGCCGGCCGAGAACGAGGACGTCGTGCAGCTCCTCTACGATGCCTCGCGGTACGGCTTCATCGTGCGCACCGTCGAGGCGCCCTTCTTCCGACGCGTGATCGCCTGGCGCAAGGATGCGGAGTTGGACGGCGACCCGGCGCCGCGCTTCGGTCTCGGGCCGCTCTACACCGGACTCTCGGCACGACTCCGCGAGCTCCTCGGGTCTCCGAGGGGCTCGGCGAGGGCCCAGAGCGTGGGCACTCGCGACGGCAAGGGCATCCTGTTCGTCTCGCACGCGGGAGACGTCTATCCGTCAGGGTTCCTGCCCGTCCGTCTCGGCAACGTCCGGATCGACGACGTCGTGCGGATCTATCGCGAGAGCCCGCTCCTGCGGGCGATCCGCGGCTCGGCGTTTTCGGGCCGCTGCGGCGCCTGCGGGTACTCGGACGTCTGCGGGGGGTCGCGGGCCCGCGCGTTCGCAGCCGGCTTG
>CAZDXK010000274.1:0-3167 GCA_964509215.1 uncultured Actinomycetes bacterium
CCGTCATGCGGGTCGATCGGCGGCGCCCAGTTCACGAAGTGCATCGAGCTCACCGCGTACGCCGCCCGGCCTGCTTCGTGGAGCATCCCGGCGCCGAGCTCGGCGGCATGCTGGCTGGTTCCGGTGCCCACCACCCAGATCCGGTGCGCCTGGCGAAGGCGCTCCACGGCTTCGTCGGGGATCGGCTGGAAGAGCAGGCGCTCGAGCTCTTCGGGTTGGGACGCGATCTGGCGCTCGAGCGCTGTCGAGGTCTGCTGGTCGGACATGGACCCTCCGGTGGTCGTCGTTCGCGCGAGCCTAGAGCCTGCGCAGGACGGTCACCACTGTGCCGAGGATGCGGCCCTCGGGGTCCATCTCGAACGGCTCGAGCCGGGGGTTCTCCGGGACGAGCATGACGCGGTTCCGCTCGCGCTTGAGGCGCTTGACGGTGGCCTCGGGCTCCGCCGGGCCCGGCAGGAGCACGACCACGATGTCGCCGCTGGCGGCGTCGGAGCGGCTCTGCACGACGACGACGTCACCGTCGAGGATCCCCGCGCCCACCATCGAGTCGCCTTGGACCTTCAGGGCGAAGAGATCGGCGCCGGGAGCGAACGATGTCGGCACGGTGAGGTAGTCCTCGACGTGCTCGTCGGCGAGCGTCGGTGCACCGGCCGCGACGTGGCCGAGGAGCGGCACCACGACGCCGTCCACCCTCGGCTCGGACAGGGTCATGGCGCGGGGCTTCGTCGGATCCTTGTGGAGCAGGCCCCGGCGCTCCAGGTTCGCGAGCTGCGCGTGGACGCTCGAGGAGGAGGTGAGGCCGACCGCCTCTCCGATCTCGCGGACGGTGGGGGGATATCCCTGCTCTCGAACGGTCCCCGAGATGAAATCCAGGATGCGGCGTTGCCGCGGCGTGAGCTCGGCCTGTGCCATGTCGGTGCCCCCTCCTAGGCTCCGGGGAACCTAGCACGCAACGAGGAGGCAATCAAACATATGTTCGGTTCCGGGCTTGACTCCGAACAGGCGTTCGGTAGGGTGGGACCATGACCCGAACGAGCGTTCGGATCCAAACGAGAAGGCGTCGGCTGGCGTTCACGACGTCCCTTGCGCTCGTCGCCGGGGTCTGGGCAGGGCCGCTGGGACGGATCGTCGCCGGGGCAGACTCGGCCGGGCTTGCCTCGCGCTCCAGCTACGTCGTCCGTGAAGGCGACACGCTGTGGTCGATCGCCCGGGGGGTCGCCCGGGGCGAGGACCCACGACCGCTGGTGGACGCCATCGCGGCGGTGAACGGCGTGGATGCCGGAGCGATCGTTCCGGGTCAAACCCTGCTCGTCCCGTCCGGCTCCTGAGGCGGGGACCGCCGGTGTCCGGCGTCGGTTGACGGGCCAACATCTCGCTCGTACGGTGCCCCTCGGCTACTACATGTTGGGGTGATCCCGTGCGGTGTCCGTGGTGCGGTCACGCGGAGGACAAGGTCGTGGACTCCCGTCCGGCCGAGCGCGAGGAAGCGATCCGGCGGAGGCGCCAATGCCTGTCGTGCGGCCGGAGGTTCACCACGTACGAGCGGGTGGAGGGGGCCGGCCTGATCGTCGTGAAACGCGACGACACCAGGGAGCCCTGGGATCGCCAGAAGATGGTCGCGGGGATCCACAAGGCCCTCGCCAACCGGCCGGTCACCGATGAGCAGGTGGAACGCCTGGCGACCCGGGTGGAGGAGCGGCTCCGGCGCAAGGGGCCCGAGATCAGGTCGCAGCAGGTCGGCCTCGAGGTGCTCCAGGGCCTGCAGAAGCTCGACCACGTCGCCTACGTGCGGTTCGCAAGCGTCTACAGGGACTTCCAGGAGCTGGGGGACTTCGAGCGCGAGCTCGGGGCGCTGGTTCCGAAAGAGGCCGCGAAACGCCGAGCCAGGTAACCGCTATATGTAGTGGTCGACGATGGGCGCGACCGCTAGATATCCTGGTAAGTGGTCTTGACGCCGCCGGCTCCGAGGTGTTGAATCACAAGCCTGTAGTTATCCACACGTTCTTCCCCACTGTTGGAAACCGGCCGGAGGTCCAGCCGGAAAGTCAGCCGGAAGGTCAGATAGAAGGGGGGTACTCGTGGCGACCAAGGAGGGGGACGTTCAGGTCATCCGTGACGGCCTGACGTTCAAGCGGTACTTCACCAAAGAAGGCGTGCACCCGTTCGACGAGATCGAATGGGAGCTTCGCGATGCCGTGATCCCGAACTACAAGGAGGGCGGCAACGCGTTCGAGCAGCGCGAGGTGGAGTTCCCCGTCACCTGGTCGCAGAACGCGACGAACATCGTCTCGCAGAAGTACTTCCGCGGGCATCTCGGAACGCCGCAGCGTGAATGGAGCGTCCGCCACCTCGTCGGACGGATCGTCGATTCGATCACGAATTGGGGGAAGAAGGACGCGTACTTCGCCAGCGAGGACGACGCGCGAGTGTTCGCGGAAGAGCTGAGCCATCTGCTGGTGAACCAGAAGGCGGCGTTCAACTCGCCGGTGTGGTTCAACGTGGGCGTTCCCGACACGCCCCAGCAGTGTTCTGCCTGCTTCATCCTCGACGTCGATGACCGCATGTCCTCGATCCTCAACTGGTATGTGGAAGAGGGGACGATCTTCAAGGGCGGTTCGGGGTCCGGGATCAACCTCAGCAAGATCCGCTCCAGCAAGGAGCCCCTTGCGGGCGGTGGCACGTCCTCGGGACCGGTCAGTTTCATGCGTGGCGCGGATGCCAGCGCCGGCACGATCAAGTCCGGGGGCAAGACCCGCCGCGCCGCGAAGATGGTCATCCTGAACGTCGACCACCCCGACGTTCGCGATTTCATCTGGTGCAAGGCGGTCGAGGAGCGCAAGGCCCGCGCACTTCGCGACTCCGGCTTCGACATGGATCTGGACGGCAAGGACAGCTACTCGATCCAGTACCAGAACGCGAACAACTCGGTGCGCGTGACCGACGAGTTCATGAAGGCCTATGAGGCCGATCAAGACTGGAAGCTCAAGGCGGTGACCGGCGACTACGCGACGGACACCCTTCGGGCCCGCGACCTCATGCGCGAGATCGCGGATGCCGCCTGGGAGTGCGCCGACCCGGGCATGCAGTACGACACGACGATCAATGATTGGCACACGTGTCCGGCAACGGGACGGATCAACGCGAGCAACCCCTGCTCGGAGTACATG
>CAZDXK010000275.1:0-3166 GCA_964509215.1 uncultured Actinomycetes bacterium
CCAGCAGGAGGTTCCCGAGGATCGATCCCGTCAACGAGGCCTTCACGATCTCGATGCGATCGTCGAGGATCAGGAAGACGGCGATGATCAGCTCGGTGACATTGCCGAACGTCGCGTTGACCAGGCCCCCGATGTGCGGCCCCGTGTGCAGGGCGAGCTGCTCCGTCGCCCTCCCGATCAGCCCGGCCAGCGGCACGATCGCCGCTGCGGAGGTCAGGAAGATCGCCAGGTCGGGTGCGCCGAACAGCCGCATGCCGATCGCCACCGGAGCCAGCACGAGCAGCCAATCGAGCGACGGGCGGAGCTTCACCCGCCGGAGCCTAGAGGCTCAGGGGACAGAGTGAGGCGCTGTGCCGCTTGCGGCGCCGGTGCCGTCGAGCGCCTCCTGGAGCACGTCCCATGCCAGTACCGCGCACTTGATACGGATGGGGTACTTCACCACGCCCTTGAGCGCGACCAGATCGCCGAACCCGTCTTCGTCCGGCTCGATCTCGCCGGCCATCATCCCCCGGAAGTCGGCTGCCAGGGATCTCGCCTGATCCACCTGCTTGCCCGTGACGGCCTCGGTCATCATCGACGCGCTCGACTGCGAGATGGAGCAGCCAGCTCCCATGAACGCGACCTCCGCGATCGTGTCGCCGTCCTCATGGACGAACACGGTGATCTCGTCACCGCAGAGCGGGTTGTTCTTCGTGCTGCTCAGCTCAGCCCCCGGCAGGTCGTGCTTGTTCCGCGGGTTCTTGTAGTGGTCCAGGATCACTTCTTTATAGATATCGTCGAGCGCCACGTTCCCTCCGCGGGTCCTAGATGAAGATCGCTTCCGCCTTGGCCAGGCTCTCGACCAGGCCGTCGACCTCTTCCTTGGTGTTGTAGACGTAGAACGAGGCGCGCGCAGTGGCGGGTGTGTCGAACCGCCGCATCACGAGCTGCGCGCAATGGTGCCCCGCCCGGATCGCGACGCCGTCCTCGTTCAGGATGGTCGCCAGATCGTGCGGATGCACGTCCTTGTACCAGAAGCTCACTGCGCCCCCGCGGATGCTGGGATCCTTCGGACCGAAGACCGTGGCCCCGGCGTCGATCAGCCGGTCGAGCGCGTACCGGGTGATCTCTTCCTCGTGCGCGCGGACGACGTCCATGCCCATCGCGTCCAGGTAGTCGACCGCCGCGCCAAGGCCGATCTGCTGCGCGATCTGCATCGTTCCTGCCTCGAACTTGTACGGGATGGGCTTGTATGTGCTGCGATCGTGGAAGACCTCGTGGATCATCTCGCCGCCGCCGAACATCGGGTCCATCGCGTCGAGGACCTCGGCCTTGCCGTACAGCCCGCCCGAGGACGTGGGTCCGAGCATCTTGTGGCCGCTGAACGTCAGGAGCTCGCAGTCGAGCGCCGTCACGTCGATCGCGTGGTGCGGCGCGAGCTGCGCCCCGTCAACGGCCACGATCGCCCCGACGGCGTGCGCCGCGTCGATCAGTTGACGGAGCGGCGTGATCGTGCCGAGGGCATTCGACATGCCGGTGACCGAGAGGATCTTCGTCCGCTCGGTGAGCAGGGAGCCGAGGCCGGAGAGGTCGAGCTGCCCGTCGTCCGTGAGGGGGATGTACCTGAGCGTGGCACCCGTGACGGCGACGGTCATCTGCCACGGCACGATGTTCGAGTGATGCTCCATCTCGGTGAGCAGCACCTCGTCGCCTTCGCGCAAGAACTTCCGGCCCCAGCCCTGAGCGACCAGGTTCATCGACTCGGTGGTTCCGCGGGTGAACACGATGGTCTCCGGACCAGGCGCGCCGAAGAACCGGGCGAGGTTCGCGCGGGCGCCCTCGAAGAGCTCGGTCGCCTCCTCGCCCAGCATGTAGAGCCCTCGGTGCGCGTTCGCGTTGTGGTGCGCGTAGAAATCGGACTCGGCGTCGATCACTTGTTGCGGTTTCTGCGACGTGGCCGCGCTGTCCAGGTAGACCAGCGGCCGATCGCCGACCGTACGCGCGAGGATGGGGAAGTCCTTGCGGATCCTCTCGACGTCCAGTCCCCCGATGTGCTCCGTCATGTTCGCCTCCGGCTCAGCTCTCCGCGGTCGCGTCCGCTTCCAGGCCCAGCTCTTCGCGGACGCCCTCGTACCCCTTGGCCTCGAGCTCGTGAGCAAGCTCGGCGCCGCCGGTCTTCACGATACGACCCTTCATCATCACGTGGACCTGATCGGGCGTGATGTAGTCGAGCATCCGCTGGTAGTGGGTGATGAGCAACACCCCGAGTCCGGGGCCGACCAGCTCCTTCACGCCGGTGGCCACCGACTTCAACGAGTCGATGTCCAGGCCGGAGTCGGTCTCGTCCAGGATCGCGATCTGCGGATCCAGCACCGCCAGCTGCAAGATCTCGTTCTTCTTCTTCTCTCCGCCGGAGAACCCCTGGTTGACGTAGCGCTTCACCATCGAGTCCTCCACGCCCAGCACGTCCATCTTCTCCTTCATGTGCTTGCGGAACGCGAGCGCGCTCACCTGCTCGCCTTTCACCGCCGTATACGCGGTCCGCAGGAAGTTCACGACGGACACGCCAGGCACCTCGGTCGGGTACTGCAGAGCCAGGAACAGGCCGCGCTTGGCACGCTCGTCGGGCGTGAGCTTCGTGATGTCTTCGCCCTTGAAGACCACCTTCCCCTGCGTGACCTTGTACCCGGGCCGGCCCATTATCACGTTCGACAAGGTCGACTTGCCGGAGCCGTTCGGCCCCATGAGCGCATGGGTCTCCCCCTGCTTCACCGCCAGTTCGATCCCCTTCAGGATCTCCTTGCCCTCGACCTCTGCGTGCAGATCGATGATCTCGAGCGTCGCCGCGCCGTTCGTCTCAGTCATCTTCCACCTCGATCAGGATGTCGTCGCCTTCGGTCTTGACGGGGAACACCGCCACCGGCAGCGTGGCCGGGAGCGTCGTGGGCCTGCCCGTGTTCAGGTCGAACGTGGAGCCGTGCTTGGGGCATTCGATCGTCTGGTCCTCGACGTCGACCTCGCCCTCGTCCAAGAAGTAGTGGGCGTGCGAACAGATCGCGTCCACGGCCCGCAACCCCTGCTCCCCCAGGTTCGTCACGGCGACGGAGCGGTCGCCGACCTGGAAACGCCGAGCCTCGCCCTCTGGCACGTCCGCTGCGGCACAGACCTTCACGAGCGTCATCCGCGA
>CAZDXK010000276.1:0-3165 GCA_964509215.1 uncultured Actinomycetes bacterium
TCCGGCGGTCGGCCAGACCCTCGAGGGAGACGAGCGTCAGGAGCTCGTGGACGCGCTCCCCGATCCGGTCCTTGGCGACACCGCGGATCCTCATGGCGTAGCCGATGTTGCCGGCCACCGTCAGATGGGGAAAGAGCGCCAGGCTCTGGAAGACCATCCCCATGTCGCGGATATGGGGTGGCTGGTCGGTGACGTCCTCGTCGTCGACGAAGACCCGGCCCTCCGTCGGCTGCTCGAGACCGGCGATCATCCGCAGGAGGGTCGTCTTCCCGCACCCGGAGGGCCCGAGGAACGAGATCAGCTGCCCGGGCGGGAGCTCCAGGTCGACGCCGTCGACGGCGGCGACGGCGCCGAAGCGCTTGACCAGCCCTTGAAGCTTCAGACCGCCCCTGGCACCCACCGGGTCAGGACAGGATCATCTCGGTCCACCGCTGGTCGATCCAGTCCTCCCAGACGTCGTACATCTCATATTTGGGTCGAAGGGCGGCCTCCGGGCCGGGTCCGCCGACCGCGGTGTACTCATCATCCGTCAGATCCATCGACTCCCTTGTCGCGGTGGGGGTGGTTCCGAGCGTTCGTGCGAGCTCGGCCTGGATCGTGGGCTGGCACATGTAGTCGACGAACGCCTGGCAAGCGGCCACGTTCTCGGTGGTCTTCGTGATCGACCAGAAGCCCGAGTCGAGGATCGCGCCCTCCTTGGGGAACACGCTCCGGAGCGGTTCACCTTGCGACGCAGCGTACGTCGTGATGTCGTGATAGAACTGCCCGAGCGAGACCTCGCCGGTGTTGAAGGCCTGTTGCGCGGTGGCTTCGTCCCGGAACCAGAGCTTCACGTTCGGCTTCAACTCTTGCAGCTTCGTCAGCACCTCGACCACGCCTTCTTGCGTCTCGAGGATGTCGTAGCCGCCGAAGTAGCAGGTCGCGCAGATCTCGATCAGGTAGGAGTTCGCCGCGTTCTTGAGCAACGCGAGCTCGTCGCTCCACGTCGGATCCCAGAACGCGGTCCACGTATCCGGGCTCTCGGCGACGCGCTCCGTGTTGGAAACGATCGTGATGTACCACGACAC
Source organism: uncultured Actinomycetes bacterium (assembly GCA_964509215.1). GTDB lineage: Bacteria > Actinomycetota > UBA4738 > UBA4738 > HRBIN12 > JBBQVZ01. The sequence continues at coordinate 1,068 of CAZDXK010000276.1, forward strand.
GGCGCCGACCCCCGCGATGGCGCCCGAGTCGTCCATGCGGATGTATCCCTCCGCGAGGAACTCATTGTTCGGGATCGCGGAAAGGTCGTACGTGGCCAGGATCCCGCCGTTGATCGCGCGTTGGACCCCGACGCCCGAGAGCATCGACACGTCGGCGGGCGGTGGAGTCCCTGCCTCGACGGCGTTCTGCAGCTGGACGACCCAGACCTCGGACGTGGGCTCGGGAAGCGACTCCACCTCCACACCCGTCGCCTTGGTGAAGGCGGGATACATCTTCTTGAAGTTGTCCTCGAAGAAGCCGCCGTACGTTGCGACCTTGATCTTCGCTCCCTCGATGCTCTGCGGCGACTGCGAGGCGGCACTGCTGCCTGCGGCGGGCGCCGGCTTCTCGGGCGCGCACGCGGCGAGGATCGACGGGAGCGCAAGGCCCGTTCCCGCCAGGACCCCACCTCGCTTGAGCAGGTCGCGTCTGGTGATCGATCCCTCGGTGCCCATGGAACCCCCTTCTCGTGATGCGTGGCCGTAGGCTACGTCCGGCCAACAGCGCCGGGCAAGGGCGCTGGAGGTCGGCCCGAGGGGTTCAGGCCTCCGCCATCACCGCTTCGAGCAGATCGGCGCCCTTGACCCGACCGGGATCGGCCCGGATAGCCTGGGCGTTCGCAGCCATCCTTGCCTTCAGGTCATCGTCGGCGAGCAGCCGGTTCACGGCGCCGATCAGCTCATCGTCGGTCCAATCGTAGGTGGAGAGCCGCTCCCCGAACCCGGTCTCCCGCAACCGTTGTGCGTTGTCGTACTGATCCCAGAACAGGGGCAGCCCGATCATCGGCAACCCGAAATGGAACCCCTCGCACACCGTGTTGTTGCCGCTGTGCGTGATCAGCAGGTCGCACTGCGGCAGGATCGACGGCTGCGGCAGGAACTGCTCCCCGTACATGTTCGGCCCGAGCGTCATCTGGTCCTTGAGCGGACCCATCGACACGATCGTGCGGTGCTCGGTCTTCGCCATCGCATCGATCAGGCGCTGCATCAAGCCCACGTCCATGCATCCGAGCGACCCGAGCGACAGGTAGATGACCTTGCTCTCGCCGGGAACCCGCTCGGCGACGTCGAACGGCGCGTCGCTCGTCCGCACGGTGGAGTTCAGCCGGTGCCATGTGGCGTCGAGCGGTCGCGCGCGAGGGTAGTCCGCCATCTCGGGGAACAGGTACAGGTTCGACCATGGCGAGTTCGTGTTGAACTCGTCGATCGGACACGGGTCGACCCCCACCGAGACACGGAAGTCGTTGTGCTCCTTCAACAGCTCCTCGTGCTGCGTGTGGTACTCGTCCTTGAACGCTTGCCACTCGCTGCGATCGTCGATCGGCAGTCCCGAGAGCACGGGTGGCAGGTCGGGGTCGCGCATCTCCAACGGGTTCGCGGAGACGAACCGAACCCACGGACACCTTGCAAGCTCCACCGCCGGATACCCGGTTACGTTGTCGGTGCAGACCACGTCGGGGCGGATGTCGTCCCAGATCTCCATGATCCGCGGGTGCGAGTACTGCGCGCCGGCGACCAGTGCCTCCCAGATCGGCTTCGTCACCGTCGCGATCTGCTCGATCGTGGGCTTGCGGAACTCGGGCGCGGTGACGCGGATGAACTCCGCCCATGGGTCGGCGGTGGGGTCGGCGTTCTCCTCGGGCGGCGCCATGCGCATCATGCGCTCCTCGAACCCACGCTTCTCGAGCTCGCCTTCGAACGACTCGTCGACCACGAACACGATCCGGTGTCCGCGTTCGACCAGCACGTTGGCGATCGCGACGCAGTTGTTCGTGGGGCCCCAGGCCCCCGGCTCCGGGAAGAACGCGATCGTCTTGCGGTCGCCCATCAGCCTGCCCCCTCCGTCCGTGCGTCCCGAACTATGCCACAGGCGTCGCGGGCGCCGGCCCCGGAGGCCGCTTTGAGTAGTCTGTCTCAGCCTACCTCACAGGTCGTAGTAGAGGTGGAACTCGTACGGGTGCGGGCGCAGTCGGACGGCGTCGAGCTCGTGGACCCGCTTGTACCCGATCCACGTGTCGATCACGTCCTGCGTGAACACCCCGCCCTCGAGCAGCCACTG
>CAZDXK010000277.1:0-3165 GCA_964509215.1 uncultured Actinomycetes bacterium
GGTCGTTCGAGGCGAGCTCGGTCCGGCCGACGCCGATCTGGCGGCGGCGGTCGCGGCCGCTCGCGGCGCCGACAGGAACCGTCAGCTGCTGACGCTCGAACAGTTCGCCGACCGAAGCGGCGTGCCGGCGTCGTTGATCCAGGCGGTCGAACGCGAGGGGATCCGGCTGGGCCGTCCCGTTGACGGCGTGGAGCGATACACGGCCTCGGACATCGAGCTCGTGCGGACCGCCCTCCGGCTACTGGAGTTCGGGTTGCCGCTCGGGGATCTGCTGGCGCTCGCTCGGGATGCCGACGCGGCCCTGCACGGGCTGGCCGAACGAGCGGTCGAGCTCTTCGACGAGCACGTCCGCAAGCCGATCCGCGACACCGCCGGCTCGGATGGCGAAGCCGCCGAGCAGATGGTGGTGGCGTTCGCGGAGCTCCTGCCCGCGGTGACACAGCTGGTCTCCTATCATTTCCGCCGTGTCCTCCTGGAGACCGCCGAGTCGCACATCGAGCGCGTGGGGGACGACGAGGAGGTCCGCGTGGCGCGCGCCGGCATGGAGCGCGGCGCGTGACGGGGGCTCGTCAGCTGCGGCTCCCCGAAGGAGACGAGAAGCGTCGGGCCGTCCGCTGCCTTTTCGACACGATCTCGGGCCGCTACGACCTGGTGAACCGTGTCATGACGTTCGGCATGGATGTCGGCTGGCGCCGGCGTGCGGTGAGCGAACTGCGTCTCCCCGGCGGTGCGTTGGTGCTGGACCTGGCGTGCGGAACGGGAGACCTCTGCCGAGAGCTGCAGCGCAACGGGTATCGTGCGGTGGGGTTCGACTTCTCGCACGGCATGCTCCTGGCTGCGTCGACGTCGGCCCCACTCGTGGAGGCGGACGTACTCCGCACCCCGCTCCACGACGGCGCGGCGGACGGCGTGACGTGCGGCTTCGCGCTCCGCAACATCGTGGACCTGGGCATGTTCTTCGCCGAGCTGGCGCGGGTGGTCCGAACCGGCGGTCGCATCGCGTTGCTCGACGCGAGCGAGCCCGACAACCGTGTGATGCGCGCGGGTCACGGGATCTACTTCCGCCACGTGGTGCCACGGATCGGCGGGCTCCTGTCCGACGGCGCAGCGTACGCGTACTTGCCGCGATCGATGGCGTACCTGCCCCCGGCCGCCGAGATGCTCGCGATGCTCAGGGACGCGGGGTTCACCGACGCCGAGCGACGACAACTGTCGGGCGGTATCACGCAGCTGTTCGTGGGAACCCGCCGGTGAGCGACCCGGTCGAGATCTCGCGCCGCCGCACGTTGGGACCGGCGTTCGACCTGCTGGCCGCATACGATCCACCGGACGGCTTCTTCTTCGAACGCTCGGGACGCGGTGTCGCGGGCCGGGGAGCGTTCGCCCGCATCGAGATCCCGGAGGGCGATGGGCAGGTCGGGCGCGCTGATCGAGCCGTGCGAGAGGTGTTCGACTCGGCGCGATGGGACGGGGACACCGTGCCGATCGCGGTCGGCGCCCTTCCGTTCCGCGGGGCGCGCGACGCGATCTTGATCGTTCCGTCGCGTGTGGTCCGTCGCGGCGTCGACGGGGTCACGCGCGAGGTGTTCGTCGGGGATGACGCCGGCGGGTGGGCGCCGTTCGAACGTCCAGCTCCCGGGTCGGCGCCGCACGAGGTCTTCACCGACATGCAGGTGCGACCGATGCCCTCGCCCGAGTCGTACGGAAGCGCCGTGGGCTCCGTGCTCGAGCGCTTGCGTCAGGGTCCGCTTCGCAAGGTGGTCCTGGCGCGGACGATGGAGGTCGAGGCAGGTCGCGAGCTGGATCCCCGACGTCTGGTCCACCGGCTGCGGGCCGTGGATCCCGACTGCTACGCGTTCGCCGCTCCGAGCGGTCCGGGGAGCGTCCTGGTCGGGGCCACGCCCGAGCTGCTGGTCTCTCGGCACGGGTCTGAGGTGCGCGCGAACCCGCTGGCGGGCTCGACGCCGCGGTCGGGCGACCCGCACGAGGATCGAGCCAACGCGGAAGCGCTCGCTTCGTCGGCCAAGGACCGCGAGGAGCACACCATCGTGGTGGAATCGGTGTTCGCCGTCCTGCGTCCGCTGTGCACGGAGCTGCGGTACGACGTCGAACCGGCGCTGGCTCCTACGGCGAACGTCTGGCACCTGTCCACACGGTTCAGGGGCCGGTTGCGCGACCCCAAGCCGAGCGCGCTCGAGCTCGCGTCGGCGCTCCATCCGACGCCGGCAGTGTGCGGGACGCCCACGGCCGACGCGCTCGCGCTGATCGACGAGCTCGAGCCGTTCGACCGCGGCTGCTACGCAGGGCCGGTCGGGTGGGTGGATGCGAACGGCGACGGTGAGTGGGCGATCGCACTCCGATGCGCAGAGCTCGCGGGGGAGCACGCCTCGCTCTTCGCGGGCGCGGGGATCGTTCCCGATTCGGATCCGATCGCCGAGCTCGACGAGACCGAGCTCAAGTTCCGTGCGTTCCTCGATTCGCTGCGCTGGGGGTAGACGGCGATGCCAACTCCGGCGACCACGATCGACGTCGATGGCTTCGAGATCCGTCTGTCGAACCCCGACAAGGTGCTCTTCCCCGCCATCGGCGTCACGAAGATGGATCTGGTCGAGTACTACCTGACGGTCGCCGAGGCGGCGCTGATCGGGTGTCGCGACCGCCCGACCATCATGCATAGGTTCCCGAACGGCGTGGACGGCGAGCCCTTCTACCAGAAGCGCGTGCCCAGCCAGCGGCCGCCGTGGGTGCAGACCGCAACGATCACGTTCCCGAGCGGACGGCACGCGGAGATGATCGCTCCGGCCGACGCGGCGCATCTGGCATGGATGGCGAACCTCGCCTGCCTCGACCTGAACCCGTGGCCCGTGCGGCGAGACGACGTCGGTCATCCCGACGAGCTCCGGGTGGACCTTGACCCGACGCCCGGCGTGCCATGGGACGACGTGCGTCAGGTGACGCTCGTGGTGCGTGACGTGTTAGAGGAGCACGGCGCCGTGGGCTTCCCCGCCACCTCGGGCAAGCGCGGGATGCACCTGGTGGTGCCGATCGTGCGTGAGCACGGGTTCACGATAGTGCGTCGCGCGGCGCTCGCCCTCGCGCGTGAGGTGACCCGCCGAACGAAGGGCGTCGCGACCGCGGCGTGGTGGAAGGAAGAACGGCAGGGCG
>CAZDXK010000278.1:0-3159 GCA_964509215.1 uncultured Actinomycetes bacterium
ATTCGGCCTGGAGCATGGTCGACATCCGTGGGGTCGAGCGGTTCTCGCAGCCGGTTGCGCTGAGCGTGCTTCGCACGAAGCCGGAGCTCGAAGGCATGCCGCTGCTCCAACGGGGGAGCAGACTGTCGGTTCAGAAAGTCGGCGCCGCGGAATGGAACGCGGTGCTGGAACTGGCCAAACACGGTTAGCAGGGCGAGCGCATGACGACTGGAATACCCGGTTGAAGCGCCGCCGTACGGACGCCTCCGGCGACGCGAAGAGTGGCACCGCACCCGCGACTGTCTGGGAGCAATTTAGGGAGCTGACTCTCCAGCGAGTCGATGTGATCGAAGATGCCGCGGTGGCTCTCCTCGAAGGCCGGCTCTCGCCGGAAGACCGGTCCCAGGCGCAGCGGGAAGCCGCCAAGCTGGGCGGGTCGGCCGGGACGTTCGGATTTCCCCGGAGCTCCCAGATCGCCCGGGCAATCGCCGAGAAGCTGTCGAGCGATGCGCCCGGCGAGCTTGATGCTGTCTTCATCTCGGAGCAATTGCTCGCTCTGCGGACAGATCTCGAAGGCAGACCGCAGCCGGTATCCCCGGAAGCCGATGCATTCGAGAGTGGAGACACGCCAGTGCTCCTGTTGACGGGCGTCGACGAGGCCCTGGCGCAACGCCTCGCAGCAGACGGGGAAGCTCGCGGGCTCACCATCATCTCGGCGCCGAGCGCGGAGGCTGCCAGGACGATGCTGGCGACGGAGCCTGTATCGGCCGCGCTCATAAGTCTTGGCTCGGGCGACGGTAATGAGATGCTGGACTTCATCGCCGAGCTGGGGTCCCGTGTTCCGCCGCTGGCCACTCTGGTGATTACCGACCGCGACACATTCGAGGACCGCCTCGAGGTCGCTCGTCGCGGGGCTCGCAAGTTTCTGGAGCAGACGACGCCCGCACGCGCCGTGATAGACGCGGCGATGATCGCACTCAGGCAGACGCGCGGCGTATCCGCGACCATTCTCGCCGTCGATGACGACCGGCAGATCCTCGACCTGCTCGAGAAGCTGCTCGCGAGCCGCGGAATGAAAGTCGTCACCCTGGATGACTCCGCCGGGTTCTGGGATGTGTTGGAGGAAGTGAATCCCGATCTGGTCCTGCTTGACATGGAGATGCCGACCTTCAGCGGGCTCGACCTCTGCCGGGTGATGAGGAACGACAGGCACTGGTCAAAGCTGCCGGTAGTGTTTCTTACTGGCCACAGCGACCCGGCGAGCTTCCAGGAGGTCTTTGCCGCCGGCGGTGACGACATCGTGCTGAAACCGTTCGCCGGATTCGAGCTGATAACCCGGATCGAAAACCGCCTCCAGCGCGCCCGCGTCGATCAGGAGATCGCCGAGACCGATGAGTTGACGGGTCTGGCCAACCAGAAGCGCGCGACCGAAATGATGGCGCGCTTTCTTCGTCTCGCGCGCCGTAAAGCCGATCCGTACTGTGTGGTCGTCGTGGAAGTGGACCTCTTCTCCCGACTGAGCGAGAAATACGGACGGCCGGCCGCAGATGCAGTAGTGATCTCGTTCGCGCAGCTGGTGACGAAATCGTTTCGCGCGGAGGACGTCATCGGGCGGTGGAGCGCCGGCGAATTCACGATTGGGATGTACGGGAGCAACAAGGAGGACGCCGCCATCAAGCTCTCGCAGCTCTTCATCCTGCACCAGCGGCAGAGATTCGCCGCGGATGGTGGCGGAACCTTTCACGCCACCTTGAGCGCAGGTGTATCGGAGTACGTCATTGACGGCGCCAGTGTGGAGGAGCTCCGCAAGTCCGCGCTCGAAGCGCTCGCACACGCGAAAACCGCCGGAGCGAACCAAGTGGTGCAGGCCGGCGCTCCCGCTCCACAGTCTCCGACGCTGCAAGTCGACGTGGCGGTCGTGGATGACGACGAGGCGATCGTCGGACTGCTTCGCCATACGATGGAGAGCCGCGGATTGAAAGTGATCGCATTCGCCGACGGCGAAGCGGCGCTGGCGGGCCTCACCGGAAATGTTCCGGAGGTCCAGGCGAGAGTAATCCTGCTTGATGTCGATGTCCCCGCTCTCAACGGCCTCGAGGTACTCCGTAGGCTGAATTCGGGCGGAGTCACGGAGAAGAGCAGCGTGGTCATGCTCACGGCGCGGACAGGTGAGAGCGACGTTCTGGCGGCGCTGGACCTGGGAGCCGCCGATCACATCGCCAAGCCATTCAGCGTCCCGGTCCTGATGCACAAGGTGCGGTCAATCCTCCGACAGAACCGGCATGATTAGCGAGTCGATCCTCGATGGCGTCATGCTGGTCGAGGTCGCGCTGCTGCTGCTGTCGGTGGTGCTGTACTTCGCCCATGGGTTGTGGCTCTTTCTCTATCAGCGCCGCCACGAGAGACTGGTCAACGAAGCAAGGCAGCGGCTGGCGCGCCTGCTCACACGGTCGACCGTCGATACCGAGGACGTGCGGACTCTCCGGAAGCTGCCGCGCAGTGTCCAGACGGCGGCGTTTCTGGAGATATCACAGAACATCACCGGGACGGGCAAGGAGAGGCTACGGTTCATCGCTGGTGAGATCTCGCTTCTGGAGGGGGCGAGGACATTCTGTCGGAGCCGGTCGTGGAGCCATCGGCTCAGGGGCGCGCGCATCCTCGCGCGCATGGACATCTCTGATCCCCTGGTGGAGAAGCTCCTCCGAGACGAGCATCCGGCCGTGCGGGCACAGGCGGCGGAATGGGCCGCCGCGCATCCATCCGTTCCGGTCGTCTCCGAAATGCTCGACATGCTTGCTGATCCCGCCACACTGGCGCGCTTCGCGGTGCAGGATGCTCTGCTCAGGATGGGAACGATGGTCGTCGATCCGCTCGTCGGATTCCTGTCTAGTCATTCCGGGCAGCCGGCCGAATCAGGCCTGCGTCTCGCCGAGGCGCTCGCCGGCCCACCATTTCTTCCGGCGGGCATTCGCTTCTCGTCGAGCAGCGACCCTGCGTTGCGCACCAGCGCCGCCAATCTGCTCAGTGCGATCGGAGACGCGTCGACCACTCCGCGGCTTATCGACATGCTGTCCGACCCCCACGCCGATGTGCGGGCCGCCGCCGCTCGCGGGCTCGGACGAATGCGCCATTGGCCGGCGGCAGCTGACCTCGCGAAGGGTCTCTGCGATTCCGCCTGGC
>CAZDXK010000279.1:0-3152 GCA_964509215.1 uncultured Actinomycetes bacterium
CGGCGGACGCCGATGTAGTCCATGCGAGCGCGACGGTGCACCGTGGAGTAGGCGTTGGTCTTCGAGAAGACCAACAGGTCGCCGTCCTCGATACGTCGTCGCAACCCGGGATCGAGCGAGTCCAGCAGCGTCGTGTCGGCGAACGTCGAGCGGCCCACGTCGGACAGGATGCCGAGGCCGCTACCCGGAACCGCGCGGATCGCCCGGCCCTCCGGCGTGTCGACCAACTCGTATTCACGATAGCCGAGGAATACGAAGTTCAGCTGTTGGAGCCAATCGAGGAAGTCGACCGTCTCACCGACCTCCTGAGGGGAGTAACGCACAGCGGCGTGGCGCGCCATCTCGAGCATGTGATGAGCGCGATCCTGCATCGGTTCGAAATCGCGCACGACGAGCCGGACGTCGCGCAAGATCGTCTTGACGCGCTCCTCCAGGTCCGCCCGCGTCGCGTCGGACAAGCGCCGATCAAGCTCGAAATGCATGACGGACTCGCGGTGCGAGGCATCTCGTGCGGAGGAGATCCGCTCCAGCCGACCCAGTTCATCCCTGGAGGTGCCGACGACCGGGTGCAAGATCCTCCTCACCACCAGATTCCGCGCGGTGAGCTCCTCGGTCACGGAGTCGACCAGGAACGGCGAGTCGTCGACGTTCGTCTCGAGGACCGTGCCGGGAGACGTGGATCCGTCCGTCGCGACATCGGGGTTGAAGGCCCTCACCACCCAAGGCTGCAGCCCCCGCCCATCAACGAAGTCGAACGTGCTGCGAACGAGACCGTAGAGCTCTTCGGGAAGTGCGGCGGCGATCTCGTCATCGGCCAGGCGCCGCAGGTACGTCTTCGCGAACGCGGCCACGGTCTCCCGGCGCTCGAGGGGAACGCGCTCCTCGATGAGGTCGAGGAGAGGCCCGAGCGCCGGACGGGGCTCGGAACTGGATGCGGAGGCGGCGGGCTGCTGGCCCGCATGCGAGGTCTGACTGCTGCTCGTTCGCTCCACCGTGTCCGACACGTGGCCTCTCGGGTGAGGTCGATGCCCTCGGGCCGCCATTGTGACAGACCCCACAGACCGTCGGTGGGCGACGGCCCATCCCCGAAGGCGCCTGTGAATGCGGGTCCATCGGCCTCCGTCGTTCGGTCAGGGGGTCGCGACTTTCGCCCGTCGCCCGGCAACGACCCGCCAACTAGGCTGTTCGAGGGACGATGGGTGAACAGCGCATTCGCGTCATGGTGGGCGAAGGGCAGACCGCACGGAAGGGTCTGCTCCGATTCGTGTTGGAGAACGAGGGGTACGACGTGGTCGCCGAAGCGACGTCCACCCTCGAGCTCGCGCAGCGGCTCGTGATCCATCGCCCCGACGTCGTCGTGCTCGACGAAGGTATCGACGCGAGCGCGGTCGGCATGATGCGAGAGGTGTTGCCCTCGGCGAAGGTGATCCTGGTGTGGCCTCGAGGTGTGGCGGCGGTGGGCGTCGAGGCGCGCCTGGAACCCTCGGAGGTCATGACCTCGCTGGGGAGCACCGTAGCCCGCGTGGTGGGTCGAGGCCCGCTCATCGCGCCCCCCAGGCCTCGTGCCGGTCCGCCCGATGTCATCGTGGTTCCGGAGTCTGAGGCTCCGACGGAGCCGGCGTGGCGCCGAGACGTGCCGGGCGTCGCGGGATCGGACGTTCCGCAGGCGGACGTGGAGGAGGAGGTCACGGACGTCACGACGGATGGGGAGGACGCCGGTCCCGCCCTGGTCGCGTCAGAACCTCTGTCGCACGTGCTGATGCGGCCGGGCGACATCGCCACGCCTTCGTGGACCTACACAGCGCCGGGAGTGGAGGCGAAACGCGACGAACGACGCCGGATCGCCGTGGTCGCCCTGGCGGTCGTCGCCGGTCTGTTGGCGATCGCCTTGGGGGCGACCTTGTTGGACCCCGGCACCGTCCGGACGCAGGTCGTGGCGGGCAGCGTCGGCGACTACACGCTGCCCGGCTCCGGGGGTCAACCCGGGACGGACGTCATCACCGACCAACCAGGAACGTTCGACGGTATCGTCCACGTGCGCGCCGACGGCTCCATCCGCCTGCGAGCATCCGGCGACTTCAGGCTGCGGATCGACGGCCTTGCGCACATCCTCGCCTCGGGCGACGTGAAGGTCAGCGGCGAGGGTGTAGTGAACAACGTCTCGTCGGCGGTGGTTCGGGTTCGAGGCAACGGCACGATCCGCATCACGGTGCGCGATGGACACATCAGGCTACGACTGCAAGGGACGGTGACCGCCCAGGGCGAGGGCACCGTGCGGGTGGGTGGCGTCGGACGCTTCCTGATCACGCACCGGCCGATCTGAGTCATGGATCGGAAACGCGATCGGACCCGAGCGATATCGACACTCGATCACCGAACCGCCGGGCGGACCGATGGTCCGTCGCCGGCTCTGTCAGCTGGGGTAGGCTTCGTCTCAGTGTCAGGTTGGTGCCGACCGTGGAGCGAGACGTGATCCCCGAGCGTCCGCGCATCGGCGTCGTCGTGGGCGAGGGTCATCCGATGCGCAGGGGACTGCTGCGATTCGTGTTGGAGGGCGAAGGGTTCCTGGTGCTCGCAGACGCCTCCACCGCGGTTGAGCTGGTGCAGGCGCTCGCCGTACATCGACCGGAAGCCGTGGTCCTCGACGACGCCATCGGATCCACCGCGGTGGTGCTGGTGCGCGAGATGTGCCCCGACGCCAAGATCGTCCTTGTGTGGCCGTCGGACCTCGCGCCGATCAACGGGGACTCGAAGGTCGACCCGACACAGGTCCTCCGAGAGCTCGGGCCCGCCATCGAACGCGCATGCGGGCTGCTCGAGCCCGAGCCTGCATCGGCGACCGTTCGGACGATGCCATCCCGGCAGCGACCCGAGCGTCCGCCTCACCCGAGCGCCGGCTTGGCCGACGTGCTCCCGGGTCCGGGTGTCGTTCGTTCACGCGGGGTCGCAGATGACGAGCCGATCATCGTGGATCGCGAGCCGGCTCCCATCCTGATCCTGCCCGTCTCCCCCCTCGTGGAACGCGATCCGCAGCCCTAGCTTGTCGATCCAGGACCAGATCTCGTCGTTGCAGCGTGTGTACGTGCGCCCGCCCGTGGCCGCCGATCTGGACGCCTGGCAAGCCTACGGCTGGCGGTCCGAGCCGGATCCGG
>CAZDXK010000280.1:0-3136 GCA_964509215.1 uncultured Actinomycetes bacterium
AGGCCCTTGCTGTCCACGGCGACGGGGATCGTGCTCGTGCTGGTGCTGCTGGTCGTCGCGGCCGCGGTCGCCGCACGACGACGGCCGGCGCCGTCGGGGATCCGCTCGCCGAGCTAGCGTAAGGTGCGCGGCAGCGCGTCGGAGGTGTGATCGGTGGAGCGGAGCGACGAGGACCCGGGGCTGCCGATCAAGCTCGGACCGTGCTCGAACGCCGAGTACGACCCGGAGCCGGCGCTGCCGCTCGTCCTGCGGGAGACCGTCCGCCTCGCCACCGAGGCCTGCGAACGCAACGCGCGGCGCCTGGGGATGTCGCGACGGGAGTTCCTGCTGTCCATCTGCGGCGCCGCGACGACGCTCGCCCTCCTGGACAGTTGCAGCCGCGAGGCGTACCTCGCCGATCCGTTCCGCGTCACGAGCGAGCCGGGCGGCCGGTACCTGATCCCGCCGGAGGCGACGGTCGACCCCGAGCCCGCGCACGCCGCCATCGGCGGCGAGGAGTTCGTGTTCGACATCCAGGGACACCTTCTCGAGTACGACCTCAACCCCGTCCTGAACGGCCAGGACTTCTGGACGCGGTTCCCGCAGCAGAACTGCGGCGAGGACGACCCTCGGGTCTGTTACTCGATCGATCACTTCATGGAGCTGATGTTCCTGCGATCGGACACGTCGAAGCTGGTCCTGTCGGCGCTCCCCATCTATCCGTACGGCAGCCCGCTGTCACCGAAGATCATGAACGAGACGCGGCTGATCGCCGAGGGTCTCTGCCGCGACGAGCGCGTGCTGCTCCACGCGCAGGCGCTTCCGAACGTGGGACCGCCGCAGGCCGCGCTCGACGGGATGGAGGCGGCCGCACGCCGGTATCCGATCGTCGCATGGAAGACGTTCACGCACTTCCCGGACGTGTTCGAGGGCAACGGGAACGCGTGGTGGCTGGACGATCACGACCCGTCGCTGCCGCAGGTGGGCGAGCGCTTCATCCTGAAGGCCCGCGATCTCGGCATCCCGACGATCTGCACGCACAAGGGGTTCAGCGGCGGCAGTCCGTACGCATCGCCGGTCGACGTTGGACCCGCCGCGCGGCGACACCCCTACATGAACTTCGTGATCTACCACTCGGGCTTCGAGTCCGGCGTCGCCGAGGGCCCGTACCGAGCGACCACGAACGTCGGAGTGAACCGGCTGATCACCTCGATGAAGCGCGCGGGCATCGGGCCCAACCAGAACGTCTACGCGGAGCTCGGATCCACCTGGTGGTACGTGATGCGCTACCCCACGCAGGCCGCACACGTCCTGGGGAAGCTGCTGAAGCACGTCGGTGAGGACAACGTCGTGTGGGGCACGGACTGCCTCTTCTACGGATCGCCGCAGGACCAGATCCAGGCGCTCCGCTCGTTCCACATCACCGAGGAATTCCAGGAGCGGTTCGGCTATCCCAAGCTCACGAAGGCGATCAAGGCGAAGATCCTCGGCCTCAACGGTGCGCGGCTGTACGACATCGAACCCAACACCACGTCGTGTGAGTTCAGCAGACGCGAGCTGGAGCAGATCCGCCGCGAGCTCCCGGGGCGGAACCGAACGCTGGGTCCGTCCACACGCGCCGACGCTCGCCGCTTCCGCGCCCACCACCGCGAGGAGATCGCGACGTCATAGACGAACGCCGTGCGGCTATCCGCCTAGCCGGGCACCCCCGGCCGGAGTAGGGTCCACCAGTGATACAGACAGAGGGCACGCTCCACGACGACCGGTTCTGTCGCTCCGCGGGCATGCTCGCGCCCGCGGTCGCTGTGGTCGGCCTCGCCTACTCCGTCGCCTTCGTCCTCTATCTCAGAGACGGCGGAAAGACGGCGGCGACCGCGAGCGCCGTGTTCCTGTTGATCGGGAGCCTGCTGGCGACGCCGGTGCTGGTGGCCACGTACGTGCGACTCCGTCGCGGGGGTCCCGCGTTCGCGTTTTGGGCGCTCATGGTTGCGCTCGTGAGCGCGGTCGGTTCGGCGATCCACGGCGCGCACGACCTGGCCAACGCGGTGAACCCGCCGAGCAGCGGCCTGGGTGACCTCCCGAACGCGGTCGATCCTCGCGGGTTCCTCACGTTCGGCTTGGCCGGGCTGGGCGTGGCGGCGCTCGCCTGGCTGATCCTTCGGACCGGGCTGCTGCCCCGGCGCCTGGGGACGCTCTCGGGCGTGCTCGGCGTGGCGCTCGTCCTGATCTACCTCGGGCGCCTGATCATCCTGAACCCGAAGAACCCGCTGCTGCTCGGCATCGCGGCGATCACCGGGGTGGTGCTCAACCCGCTCTGGTGGATCTGGCTGGGCGCCGAACTCCGCCGAACCGCACCGACAGACGTCTGACCGCCGCCCGATGCCCGGATGCCGGCCCCGCCTCCTTCCGCGCCGAACGCCGTCGATCAGCCTCCCGGCGGCCGGTAGCCTGTCTCGATCCCTCTGGCCTTGTCGGCCTCTTCCGCCGTGAGCAGCTTCACGGTCTCGATGCTGCCGACCCCCGAGGCGCCAACCGCCATGGCGATCGCGGCGGCCGTGGTGTCGTCCGGCAGCTCCGCGATCACGTACACGTCGGTCGGTCCGAACGCGAAGTGGAAGCTCTCCATCTGCCCGCCGAGGTTGGCGATGAGCTTCTCGATGAAGCCCGCGCGGCTGGCAGCTCCCTCCTTGGTCACCCCGCGCATGCCTTCGACGGAGTAGGAGACCTGGTACATGTACTTGGGCATCGTGCCCTCCTTCTTACGATGAGGTCCGAGCCTATGCCGATGTCGTCGTGCGCGCCACCCGACTCGAGCATCCTTGGGTAGGGAACGGCAGGCGACGCGGTACCGTCGTTAGCAAGGATGCCGCGCTCTGGCCGCCACCTGTACGCCCGCGGGCGTCGGATCACCAAGCGGCGACTCGTCGGCGCCCTGCTGGTAGGCACTGTGGCCGCCGGGGGCGTGGCCGCGGCGGTGTTCCTCCCGGACTGGCTCCGGCCGCGATCCGCCGAACCGACCTCCACGCCCACCGCGGAGGTTCCCTCGTGCCCGTCGACCCGCCTCGCCGGCGGCGACGACCAGCTCGGCACGGTCGCGTGGGTGAACGGCGGAGTCCTCCTCCTGCTTGATCTCGACACGTGCGAGGAGCGAACCCTG
>CAZDXK010000281.1:0-3128 GCA_964509215.1 uncultured Actinomycetes bacterium
GTCTTCATGCGGTTGATCCCTGCGTGCATCGTGCATCCCTCCTATGAAAGCCATGCTCTCACGGGTCGTTCGATACGCGGGGCCTCGGGGTTCTCCGGGTTCGAAGACCTCAGGAGGCTCTCAGGAGCGCTCGGACGCGGGATCAGCCGCCGATGAGGGTCGAGATCTCAGCGGCGCGGGCGATCGGGTTGGGGAACACGAAGACCGCGACGATCGCGACGAGGGTCAGGACGACCACCGCGTTCACCAGGGCCGGCGACCGCATCCGTGACTCGTCGCGAGCCGGCTCGAAGATCATCTGCTTCGGCACGGCGAAGTAATAGACCACGCTGATCACGGAGTTCGCCAGCATGACGATGGCGAGCCATGGACCGACGCCCCCGCGTTCGATGGCCGCCTGGAAGATCAGGATCTTGGCCCAGAACCCGCCGGTTGGCGGGACGCCGGCCAGCGAGATCATGAAGGCCGTCATGCCCACGGCGAGCAGAGGCGCTCGCCGCACGAGCCCCGCGAAGTCGGTGACCAGGAGCGCGGGCTCGCGGCGGCTGACCGCGATCGTCACGGCGAACGCGCCGAGGTTCATGATCGCGTAGATCAAGATGTAGGCGACGGACGCGGAGAAGGCCGAGCGGTTCACGGCGGCGTCGCCCGAAACCAACGCGAACGGCAGCAGGATGTAGCCGGCCTGGGCGATCCCCGAGTACGCCAGCAATCGCACCACCTGGGTCTGCTTGAGCGCCACCAGGTTGCCGAGTGTCATGGTGGCGATCGAGAGAGCCGCGAAGATCGGCGTCCAGAACACGTGCTGGTTGATGAACGCCACGAACATCAGCTGCAGAAGTCCCGCGAAGCCGGCCGCACTGGACGCGACCGCGAGGAACGCCGCCACCGGTACCGGCGCGCCCTCGTACGTGTCGGGGGCCCAGAACTGGAACGGCACCGCCGAGACCTTGAAGGCGAACCCGATGACGACGAACAGGATCGCCGAGAACGCGAGCGTCTCCTGCGCGGCGTCGATGTTCGACAACCCCTGCGCGATCGCATCCAGTCGAGTCGAGCCCGTGAGCCCGTAGATCAAGCTCATGCCGTAGAGCATCACCGCGGTCGACAGGACGCCGATCAGGAAGAACTTCAGGCCGGCCTCGTTCGACTTGGGATCCGTCTTGCGGAACGCCGCCATCAGGAACCCCGGAGCCGAGACCAGCTCCAGCGCGATGAAGAGCAGCAGCATGTCGCGCGACGACGGCATCATGACGCAGCCGAGGAACGACGTGAGCAACAGGAAGTAGTACTCCCCCTGGTAGAAACCGCCCTCGCGGAAGTACCGGAACGAGATGCCGAGCACCAGGATCGCCACGGTCAAGAAGAAGAGCTTGAACAAGATCGCGAAGTTGTCGACGACGTACGAGCCGCTGAACGTGCTGCGCGTGTCGCCGACCAACGTGAGCGTGCCCACGAGCGCCGCTGCGGTGCCGATGAGCCCCACGACCATCGACCACGACTTGCGCTTGGCGGGCAGGAAGACGTCGACCACCAGGACGAGCAGGACGGTGCCGGCCAGGATCAGCTCCGGCAGGATCGCGTGGTAGTCGATCGTCTGGTTCATCGCCGTCGGATCAGCCCCCGCCGAGGACCGACATCAGCCCGCGGACGGCCTCTTCGCTCACGCCGAAGATCAGACGTGGGTAGATCCCGAGCACCACGATCCCGATCAACAAGGGGATCCACGCGACCCACTCCACCGTGAGCACGTCGCCGAGCGCGTGCTCCTTCCACCGCTCCGGCATCGTGCCCAGATTCACGCGTTGGAGCATCCACAGGAAGTAGCCCGCGGTGAGGATCGTCCCCACGCCGCCGGCGATCATGAACCCCCGGAACAAGGCGGTCGACAGGCCGAGGCCGGTGTTCGGGCTGAACGACGAAAGCAGCGCCATGACCTCGCCCCAGAACCCGGCGAGCCCGGGCAGGCCGAGCGATGCGATCGAGACCAGCGCGAAGACCCCGGCGAGCTTCGGCATCTGCTCGGCCATGCCGCCCCCGATCTCCGCGATCTGGCGCGTGTGATACCGGTCGTAGATCGATCCGACGCAGAAGAAGAGCATGCCGGTGATCACCCCGTGCGCCACCATGCCGAAGATCGCCGCCTGTATCCCGATCGTCGTGAGCGTGGCGATGCCGAGCATCACGAAGCCCATGTGCCCCACGGACGAGAAGGCGATCAGCCGTTTCAGGTCCTTCTGGGCCAGGCACGCGAGCGCGGCGTACACGATGCCGATCACGGCGAGCAACCCGATCCACGGGGCGAACTTCTGCGCCCCGTACGGCAGCATGGGCAGCGCGATCCGGATGAACCCGTACGTGCCCATCTTCAGCATGACGCCCGCCAAGAGCACGGACCCGATCGTCGGCGCCTCCGTGTGCGCGTCGGGCAACCACGTGTGGAACGGCCACATCGGTACCTTGATCGCGAACCCGAGCGCCACCGCGCCGAACACCACTAGCTGGAACCCTTGCGTGAACCCTCCGGACGCGGCGAACTCCTGTAGCTGCACCATGTCGAACGTGCGCGGGGCAGGCCCGCGGAAGTACATGGCAAGGAAGCCCAGCAGCATGAAGACCGAACCGAACAGCGTGTAGAGGAAGAACTTGATGGAGGCGTACTGTCGGTTGGCGGATCCCCAGATCCCGATCAGGAAGTACATGGGGACCAGGACCATCTCCCAGAAGACGAAGAACAGGATCAGGTCGAACGCGATGAACGTGCCGGCCATCCCCGTCTCGAGCAGCAGCATCAACGCCAGGAACGCCTTGGTGCGTCCGGGCTCGGGAACGTAGCGCCACGTGTAGATCGCGCACAGGAACGACAGCGCGAACGTGAGCACGTACAGCGGCATGCTGATCCCGTCGATCCCCACGTGGTACCGAGCGCCGATCGCCGAGATCCAACTGGTGTCCAGGACGTACTGCAGGCCGTCCGTGCCGTAGTCGAAGCCGATCGCGATCGCGATCGCCATGACGAGCGCCGCGCCAGTGAACAGGATCCCGAGTGCCCGGACCAGCCGGTCCTTCTCCCTGGGGACCATGATGATCACGAGCGCGCCTGCCACCGGCAGCAGCGTCGTGACCGT
>CAZDXK010000282.1:0-3124 GCA_964509215.1 uncultured Actinomycetes bacterium
GCGAACACCGGCCGCCTCGAGCGCGTCGGCCTTCGCGGCGGCCGTGCCCTTGGAGCCGGTGACGATGGCGCCGGCGTGCCCCATGCGCTTGCCGGGCGGCGCCTCGAACCCGGCGATGTAGCCGACGACGGGCTTCGTAACGTGATCGGCGATGTAGGCGGCCGCTCGTTCCTCGTCGTC
The DNA here is from genome assembly GCA_964509215.1 of uncultured Actinomycetes bacterium. Taxonomy (GTDB): domain Bacteria; phylum Actinomycetota; class UBA4738; order UBA4738; family HRBIN12; genus JBBQVZ01. The sequence continues at coordinate 181 of CAZDXK010000282.1, forward strand.
GCCACCGATCTCACCCACCATGACCACCAGGTCGGTATCGGGATCGCCCTGGAAGGCCGCGAGCGATCCGATGAACCCGATCCCGTGGACCGGGTCGCCGCCCATGCCGATGCACGTGGACTGCCCCAGTCCGAGCTGCGTGAGCTCGTGCACGATCTGATACACGAGCGTGCCCGAGCGACTCACCAGACCGACACGCCCGGGCGTGCAGATCTCACCGGGGATGATGCCCACGTTCGCTCGGCCCGGCGAGATCACGCCGGGGCAGTTCGGTCCGACGAGCGTCGTCGCCGTGCCCTTCAGGTAGCTGTGAACGTTCGCCATGTCACGCACCGGGATCCCCTCCGTGATGCACACGACCAGTGACAGCCCAGCGTCGGCCGCCTCCAGGATCGCCTCCGCGGCGAACCTCGGGGGAACGAAGATCATGGAGGTGTTCGCGCCCGTCTCGCGGACGGCGTCGACCACGGTGTCGAACACCGGTACGCCCTCGACGTCGCCGCCGGCCTTACCGGGCGTCACACCGGCGACGACCTGCGTTCCATAGGAACGGTTGCGGAGCGTGTGGAACGTGCCTTCGCGCCCCGTGATCCCCTGGACGACGAGCTTGGTCTCGGCGCCGACGAAGACACTCACGCCGCCTCCGCGTTCGCCAGGTCGGCGGCCTTCTGCGCGGCCTCGAGCATGGTCGTCGCCGAGACGATCCGCGGATGCGCCGCCTCGTTCAGGATCTCCCGTCCCAGTCGGGCGTTCGTCCCGTCCAACCGAACGACGATCGGGACGTGCGCCTCGATCCGGACGAGCGCCTCCAGGATCCCCTGCGCCACCAGGTCGCAGCGCGTGATGCCGCCGAAGATGTTGATCAGCACGGCCTTCACCGCCGGGTCAGAGAGGATGACCTCGAGCGATGTCGACATGGTGTCGACGCTCGCGCCGCCGCCGATGTCGAGGAAGTTCGCGGCCTTGGCGCCTACCTGCGCCACCACGTCGAGGGTCGACATCACCAGGCCCGCGCCGTTGCCGATGATCCCAACCTCACCGTCGAGCTTCACGTACTGCAGGCCGGCATCCTTCGCACGTGCCTCCACCGGATCGATCGGGAACGCGGACTTCAGCTCGTCGAGCTCCGGGTGACGCCACAGGGCGTTGTCGTCGATCGTGACCTTGGCGTCGAGCGCCACGACCTTCCCGTCCTCGAGCAACACCAACGGGTTGACCTCGACGAGCGTCGCGTCCTGCTCGCCGAGGATCGCGTAGAGCTTCCGCAGGATGTCGGCCGCACCCTCGCGAGCCTCGACCGGGAGCGTTCCCGTCAGCTCGCGCACGTGATACATCCGCAACCCGAGCATCGGGTCGATGTGCGCGCGCCGGATCGCCTCGGGGTGCGTCTTGGCGAGCTCCTCGATGTCGACGCCTCCCTCGGCCGTCATCATCGCCAGGTAGTCACCCGTCGACCGATCCAGCACGAACGACGTGTAGAACTCCTTCGCGATCGGGAGCAGCTCCTCGACCAGGACGCGGTTCACGACCATGTCCTTGAACCCGTCTCGGAGCATGCGCCCGGCCTCCTCGGCCGCGCGCTCGGGCGAGTCGACCAGCACGACGCCGCCCCCCTTCCCGCGTCCGCCGATCTGCACCTGCACCTTGACGACGGATCGACCCCCGAGCTCGACCGTCGCGTCCGCCGCCTGCTCCGCCGTCGCCGCGACGATGCCGCGCGGCGTGGGGATCCCCTGCGCGCGGAAGACGTCCTTGCCTTGGTGTTCGTAGAGATCCACGTTCCTCCTCGGGTGTCAGTTCGATGCGTTGCGCTCGAGCCGCTCGCGCAGCCACCCGCCGATGTCGACGGTGGAGGCACCGGGCGTGAAGATCTTCTCGATGCCCGCGCTCTGAAGCTTCGGGATGTCGTCGACGGGGATGATCCCCCCGCCGAACACCAGGATCTCGCCGGCGCCTCGCTCGCGGAGCTGCTCGACGACCCGCGGGAAGAGCGTCATGTGTGCACCCGAATGGCACGACAGTCCGACAGCGTCGGCGTCCTCCTGGATCGCGGTCTCGGCGATCTGCTCGGGTGTCTGATGGAGCCCGGTGTAGATGACCTCGAAGCCCGCATCTCGGAGCGCACGGGCCACCACCTTCGCGCCACGGTCGTGCCCGTCGAGCCCGGGCTTCGCGACGATCACTCGGTAGGTCTCGGCCATCGAGCGGTCAGTCTAGCGAACGCCCAGGTTACGGCCCGAACGCCCCATGGCGGAAATGCCGCCGATGGCGATGTGGGATCTGCTCACGCAGCCACGCGGTCCGAACGAGTCACAGCCCCCGGGCAGGGGCTCGACACCCCGATCGATCTCGGGGACGATCATTGGACATGGACCTTGGTGATCGAGCGACGCGCCAGCGGTTGGGACTACCCGATCCGCCCGATCCGATCGATTACGAGCCGGGCGGTGAGATCCGAACCGAGAGGGTTCTCATCATCGAGGACGATCTGGACATTGCTCGATTCATCGAAGTGAATCTGCATGGAGGCGGGTTCCCGGATGTCAGCATTGCAGGAGATGGCGAGGCTGGGCTGGAGCGGTTCAAGCGGGAGGACTTCGACCTCGTTCTCACCGGATTCGTAATGCCGCGGCTGATGGGCGATGAAGTCGTTCGGCGTATCCGCACCGACGCGCGATTGCGGAACCTCCCCGTGATCCTGGTGACCGCGAAGGCCGGATCCGCAGACATCGGTAGAGCGATGCAGGCCGGGGCCGATGACTACGTCATCAAGCCATTCGATCCGGATGAGTTGCTCGCACATATCCGAGCGGTCCTTCGCCGTCGCGCAAGCTAACCACCGGCGTTCGTCGCGTGGAATCCACCCGCCGACGATAGCGCCGTTAGTCTGTCCCAGACTAGTTGCGTTGCCGCTAGCTGGAGCAAGGCGTAGAAGGCGAGTGAG
>CAZDXK010000283.1:0-3116 GCA_964509215.1 uncultured Actinomycetes bacterium
TCGGAGTTCGCGGTGACGATCCCCGAGATCGGCCGGATCGCGGCCGAGACGCCCCCCGCCGTCGTCGTCACGTCGAACCGCACGCGCGAGGTGCACGACGCGCTGAAGCGCCGCTGCCTGTACCACTGGATCGACCATCCGGATCTGGAGCGCGAGATCCAGATCGTCCGGGTGCGCGCGCCGCATGTGAGCGACGCGCTCGCGCGCGATGTCGCGGCCGCCGTCCTGCGCCTGCGGGAGATGGATCTGGCGAAGCTCCCGGGCGTCGCCGAGACGATCGACTGGGCGAACGCGCTCGCGTTCCTGGGCGCGGAGCGACTCGACACCTCGATCGCGGCGGACACGCTCGGGGCGGTCGTGAAGGACCACGAGGACCAGCAGCTCGTCTCCGCCCGCCTCGCCGACGTCGTCGGCGATGGCTGAGGACCCGGCCACCTCACGGCCCGACGGGCCGCTCCCACCTCTCGTAGCGTTCGGCCGGAAGCTCCGCGCGCTCGGCATCCCGGTCGGCACCGGCCGGATCCTGACGTTCACACGCGCTGTCGCGGCGCTTGGCCTTACCGATCGCGAGTCGCTCTACTGGGCGGGGCGAACGACGATGATCGGCCGCAAGGAGGACTTCGCCACCTACGACGAGGCGTTCGCCGATTGGTACCGGGGACTCACCGACCAAGGGGAGCTGCGGGTGGAGCTCACGCTCCCCGCCCCCGGAGGCGCCAAGCGTCAGGTCGACTGGGGCGACAAGCCGGACGACCTGGACGTCACGGTCGGTGGGGTCGCGGCGCAGTGGCGCTCGGCCGGTGACGAAGAGCCCGAGGACGACGAGGAGACGTCGATCCGGATCGTGGCGAGCGGCGTCGAGGTGCTGCGTGAGAAGTCGTTCCCCGATCTCACCGAGGACGAGCGGGCCCGCGTCGCAGCATTGATCCGACGGCTGGCCGTGACGGCGCCCGTCGAGCGGACGCGGCGGACGAAGGCGGCATCGAAAGGCGCCACGTTCGACATCCGGCGGACGCTCCGACGTTCGCTGCGGACGCAGGGCGAGCCCTTCGACCGGGCCATGCGCGCGCGGAAGTCACGGACCCGGCCGCTCGTGTTGATCCTGGACATCAGCGGATCGATGGCGCCGTACGCCCGGGCGCTGATGCAGTTCGGCTATGCGGCGATGGCGGCGGGACGCCGGGTGGAGGTGTTCGTCTTTGGTACGCGGTTGACGCGTGTGACGCGGACGCTCCGGACGCGGGACCCCGACCGCGCGATGCGCGAGATCGGCAGGCAGGTGGCCGACTGGGAGGGCGGAACCCGGATCGGCGAGTCGCTGAAGACGCTGCTCGACGGATGGAGCCAGCGGGCGGCGCTCCGCGGCGCCGTCGTCGTGCTGTGCTCCGACGGCCTGGAGCGCGGAGACCCGGAGCTTTTGAAGATGCAGATGGCCCGCCTGCGGCGCCTCGCCCACCGGGTCGTCTGGGTGAACCCGCTGAAAGGCTCCCCGCGGTACGAGCCCCTCGCCCGGGGGATGGCGGCCGCTATGCCCTCGATCGACGAGTTCCTCTCGGGGCACAACCTGGAGAGTCTGGAGCACCTGGGACGCGTGCTCGGCGGTGAAGTCCGCGCGATCGCGAGGCCCCGGTAGGCTGGGGCCGTGCCGGAAGACGACGACATCCTGGAGGCGTACGAGCGGGAGCTCGACGGCGTGCCGTTCGTGCCGTTGCCGCGCCGATCGAACCGCGGGTTCTGGATGGTGGCCGGGACGATGGCGCTCGGCGCCGTCGTCCTGATGGTCGAGATCTTCGCGAACCGTCCCATGGTGAACGCGATCTCCCGAACCGAGAACGACCTGAAAACCTCGCTCCGAGCCGCCCAGCGCATCTTCGCGGACGGCGGATCGTTCACCCTGGCCGGCGCCGTCGCGCTCGCGGCAGCCGTCGAGGGACGGAACTACGTCGACGCGGACCGGCCGGCGTCGTTACCGGGAACGGTCAGCGTCTACGCGTCGGGAACGACCTGGGCCGCGGCCTCGCCCACCGCGCGGGGAACGTGCTTCTACCTGAAGCAGGTGGCGGGAGAAGACACGCTCTACCTGGTCGCCGACGGCGATTGCACGGGTACGGAGGCACTCGAAGCCGATCAGGACCGTTGGTAGTCAGTCGTTCCCGGGTGGCGCCGCCGGCGGCATCGGGGGAGGCGGCGGCATCGGAGGGACGTTCGCCGGTACGTCCGCCGGAGATGGGCTCGGGACGTGCGGCCAGCCACCTGCCGCGCTCGGGTCCGACGCACCGGCGCTCGACGTTCCGACGCTCGACGCACCGGCGCCCGGCGCCCTGAGCGACTCCTTGGTGACGACCACGGTATCCGCCCATCGGTCCCCCAGTCGTTGCTGCGTGGGCGAGACCCACACCGAGATCGCGCCGACGAGGTACGGCAGGCCGTACGGGAACGCGTCCACGACGCGCGCCACGTTTCGGACGACCGCCCCGGTCCAGCCGAGCTTCGTGCCGTCCTCGTTCACGACCCGGATCCCCGTCACGAACTTGCCGATCGTGGCGCCGGCGATCCCCTCGAGGAGCACGAAGTACACGATCGCGATGAGTCCCGGCCAGAACACCTGCCGTCCGTGCCACCCGATCCGCAAGTAGCCCTCTCCGCTTTGGATCTCCGCGAACGGACCCGACATGATGAGCAGCAAGACGCCGTCCACGAACACCGCCACGAACCGCCGTCCGACACCCACGTACGTCATATCGCGAAGGTACCAGCCGACGGCGGGATCATGGTGTCGCCGCTCCGTACGAGCGGTCGAGGAGCTCGGCGGGGTGGACGACCTCGACATCGGCGCCCAGTTGGCGAAGGCCGGCGGCGATCTGCATCGTGCAGCCGGGGTTCGCGCTGGCGACCACGCGGACGCCGGTGTCACGCACCGCGTCGGCCTTCTCCCGCATCAGCCGTCCGGACATCTCGGGCTCGAGCACGTTGTAGAGCCCGGCCGCGCCGCAGCACCGGTCGCCGTTGGCGATCTCGACGATCTCGACGCCCGGGATCTGATGCAACACGTCCCGTGGTTGCTGCCGGATCCCCTGCGCCCGCAGCGCGTGGCAGGCGTCGTGGTAGGCCACGCG
>CAZDXK010000284.1:0-3113 GCA_964509215.1 uncultured Actinomycetes bacterium
CGAGCTTCGTCGCGTGCCACGACTTCGAACGGCTGGAGCGATCCGACGTCCTCGGCGTCGCCGCTCCCGGCGCGACGCTCCTGCTGAACAGCCCGTTCGGCCCCGCGGAGGTCTGGGATCAGCTGCCCGTCGAGGTGCAGCGCCAGATCGTCGACAAGGGCCTGCGGCTCTTCGTGGTGGATGGCTACCGCATCGCGAAAGACGCCGGGCTCGGCACCCGCATCAACACCGTGCTGCAGACGTGCTTCTTCGCCCTCTCGGACATCCTCCCGATCGACGAAGCCGTGCGGGCGATCAAGGAGGCGATCGTCGCGAGCTACGGCAAGCGCGGCGAAACCGTCCTGTCGCGGAACTTCGCAGCCGTCGACGCCGCGCTGGCGGCCCTGCATGAGGTGCCCGTGCCCGCCACGGCGACGGGGGACCGGCACGTCTTGCCTCCGGTGCCCGCGGACGCCCCCGATTTCGTTCAACGGGTGACCGCGACGATCATCGCCGGCCAGGGCGATCTGCTGCCCGTGTCGGCGCTGCCGGTCGACGGGACGTTCCCGACCGACACGGCCCGCTGGGAGAAGCGGAGCATCGCGCACGAGATCCCGATCTGGGATCCGTCGATCTGCATCGACTGCGCCAAGTGCGCGCTCGTCTGTCCCCACGCCGCGATCCGGATGAAGGTCTTCGAGCCGTCGGCGCTGCAGGGCGCCCCGGAGGGGTTCAAGGACAAGGAATGGAAATCGCGCGAGCAGCCCGGGATGCGCATGACGATCCAAGTGGCGCCCGACGACTGCACGGGCTGCGGCATCTGCGTGGATGTCTGCCCGGCCCATAGCAAGGAACAGGTGAAGCATCGCTCCATCAACATGGAGCCGAAGCTCGAGCACCTGGAGGCCGAGCGCGGGTCGTTCGACTTCTTCCTGGATATCCCCGATCCGGATCGCACCGACGTCCGCGCCGACACGGTGAAGGGCTCCCAGCAGATGCGGCCGTTGTTCGAGTTCTCGGGCGCCTGCTCCGGCTGCGGCGAGACCCCCTACTTGAAGGTGCTCACACAGCTGTTCGGCGATCGGATGATCGTGGCGAACGCCACCGGATGCTCCTCGATCTACGGCGGGAACCTGCCCACCACCCCGTGGAGCGTCGGCGCCGACGGCCGGGGACCCGCGTGGGCGAACTCCTTGTTCGAGGACAACGCCGAGTTCGGCATGGGGATGCGCCTCGCGCTCGACGCACAGATCGAGCTCGGCACGGCGCTGCTCGAGGAGCTCGAGGACGAGCTCGGCCTGAACCTCGTGTCGAGCCTCCGGGAGGGCATCCGCGCGCAGGGCGACGAGCAGATCGGCAAGCAGCGCCTCCGGGTCGAAGAGCTCCGCACCCGTCTATCGAGGATGAACGGGTCCGATGCCGCCCTGAACCTCGATGCCGTGGCGGACGCGCTCGTGCCGAAGAGCGTCTGGCTCATCGGCGGTGACGGGTGGGCGTACGACATCGGGTTCGGCGGGTTGGACCATGTGCTCGCGTCCGGCCAGGACCTGAACGTCCTGGTCCTCGATACAGAGGTCTACTCGAACACGGGTGGCCAGGCCTCGAAAGCCACGCCGCGCGGGGCCGTGGCGAAGTTCGCCGCGGCGGGGAAATCAGGCGGGAAGAAGGACCTCGGCATGATCGCCACGGCGTACGGCAACGTCTATGTCGCGCAGATCGCGATGGGCGCCGACATGCCGCAGACCGTCAAGGCGCTCTCCGAGGCCGAGGCGCACCGCGGTCCGTCGCTCGTGATCGCGTACAGCCATTGCATCGCGCACGGGATCGATATGTCGACGGCCATGAGCCACCAGAAGGAGGCCGTCGACAGCGGCTATTGGCCGCTCTACCGCTTCGACCCGCGGAACGAGGAGGCGGGCGAGCACGCCCTTCGGCTGGACAGCAAGAAGCCGTCGATCCCCCTGAAGGTGTTCACCTCGAAGGAGGCGCGCTACGCGATGCTCTCGAGAAGCGATCCCGACCGGGCCGAGCGGCTCGCGCGCGAGGCGCAGGACGACGTCGATGCCCGTCGTCACCTCTACGAGCAACTCGCCGGCGTCGACCGAGGGGTCGCCCACGACGAGCCGGTCGACGAGACCCCAAGTGACTCGGAGGAAGGAGGGCCCGCGGGATGACCGATCTACGCACCCACTATCTGGGTCTGGACCTCGCGAACCCGATCGTGCCGTCGGCCTCGCCGCTCGGCCAACGCATCGACACGCTCCGCCGTCTCCAGGACGCGGGCGCCGCCGCCGTCGTCCTCCCCTCCCTGTTCGAGGAGCAGATCGAGCACGAGGAGATGCAGATCCACGGCGCGCTCGAGGCCGGCGCCGACAGCTTCGCCGAGGCGCCCTCGTACCTGCCGGCGTTCGAGGACTACAACACCGGCTCCGACGCGTACCTCCGTCATCTGGAAGCGACGAAGCTGGAACTCGAGATCCCGGTGATCGCGAGCCTCAACGGGATCTCGCTCGGCGGGTGGACGAAGCACGCACGACGGCTGCAGGACGCCGGTGCGGACGCGCTGGAGCTGAACGTGTACCTCATCGCCGCCGATGCCGACGAGTCGGGCGAGGACGTGGAGCGGCGATACCTGGACCTCGTAGGTGCGGTGCGGGCGGAGGTCAAGATCCCCCTCGCCGTCAAGATCGGGCCGTTCTTCAGCTCGGTCGGCCACATGGCGCGAAGGCTCGTGGATACCGGCGCCGACGGCCTGGTGCTCTTCAACCGCTTCATGCAACCCGACATCGACCTCGACACGCTCCACGTTGATCCGACGCTCACGCTGTCATCGTCCGACGAGCTCCGACTCCCGCTTCGGTGGATCGCGATCCTCCACGGCCGGATCCGGGCCTCGCTCGCCGCGACGACAGGTGTCCACACGAGCGCTGATGCGTTGAAGATGCTGCTCGCGGGCGCGGACGTGGTGATGATGGCCTCCGCCCTGCTCCACCACGGACCAGAGCACGTCGCCGTGGTGCTGCGCGAGCTCGAGGCATGGATGGACGAACGCGAGTACACATCGGTCGAACAGCTCCGGGGCTCGATGAGCCAGGCGAACATCGCCAACCCGGTCGCGTTCGCCCGCGCGAACT
>CAZDXK010000285.1:0-3096 GCA_964509215.1 uncultured Actinomycetes bacterium
GAGACGAACGTCGTCGGGTGTGGTTCGCATCAGGATGGACGTGATGAAGCAGTTGATCAGGCTGGACTTGCCTGCGCCCGTCGCGCCCGCGATGAGGATGTGCGGCATGGTCGCCAGGTTCACCAGCTGCGGCCGGCCGTGCACGTCCTTGCCGAGCGCGACCGTGAGCGGATGCGTCGCCTCCTTCGCCGCCTTCGAGCGCAAGATGTCGCCGAGCATCACGAAGTCGCGGTGCTTGTTGGGCACCTCGACGCCGATCGCGGACTTGCCGGGGATCGGCGCGATGATCCGCACGTCGGGCGTGGCCAGGGCATAAGCGATGTCGCTCGAGAGCTGCAGGACCTTGTTCACCTTGGTACCGGCGGCGATGTCGACCTCGTACATCGACACGGTCGGGCCCCGGGACATACCCGTAACGCGGGCGTCGACACTGAAGGTCTGCAGCGTTCGCTCGAGCGCCTCCATGGTGTCCTTCTCGTCGCGGCCGTCGGACGTCGACGGCGGCGCCGACCGGAGGAGATCGAGCGGAGGTAGTTGGTAGGGACCGCTCGACGTGGAGACCGTGCGGTCTCTCGCGGGCTGGGCCGTCGTGGGCTCGCGCTCCTGGTCGTCGTCGGATCCGATCGCGAGGTCCGGCGACTCCGGCACCACCACCACCATGTCGCCGGCCGGGTCGTCGAGGCCGAGCGCCTCACGGATCGAGACCCGTGCCGTCCTGAGAGCCCGCGGGGCCCCGAGCTCCGACTCCGGCTTCGCGCCCACGGGATCTCGCTCCGGCCGCGACTCGCGGAACTCGCGGACCGAATCGATGATCCGGGAGACGGGGGTGCCCGAGAAGATCAGGAGACCGAGCGTGGCGAGCCCGGAGCAGACGATGCCCGAGCCGATCGGCGACAGCACGCGCGAGAGCGGGTGGGCCGCCATCGCGCCCAACAGGCCCCCTGACCCGGCGAGCACATCGTGCGGTTCGAAGACGCCGGGGTTGCCGCGGAAGAGCGAGACCAGACCGAGCGTGCCGAGCACGAGGACGATGAACCCGATGGCCATCCGGACGCGCTCCTCGGCCGCGACGTCGCGGAGGAGGACGACCCCCCAGTAGACGCCGACCGCAGGGAACGCCGTCGCGCCCATGCCGAACGCGCCGCGCAAGAGCCACGAGATGCCGTGACCGGCCGGTCCGGCGGCGTCGAACCAGACGGAGAGGACCGCCAGCAGGCCGAAGACCACCAGTCCGATGCCCACCGCGTCCCGGGCCCACGGCGACAGGATCTGTCTGGTGGGGGTCCGGGTCGGTTTCGCAGGCTTCTTCTTGGTGGTCCGTTTCCTCGACGACGGGGAAGACCGCCGGGCCGGGGCCCGGCGGGCCGTCTTCTGGGGCACCTACACCTCCATGATCACGGGCAGGATGACCGGCTTGCGCTGGGTGACCTCGTAGAAGTACTTGCCCAGCACGCGTCGGACGTTCTGCTGGAGCGCGGACGGATCCGTGACCTGGGCCTCCGCGCTCCCCTGGAGGGAAAGCATGACGCGTTTCCTGGCCTCTTCAAGGATGTCTCCGGAAGTCTCGTCGTAGACGAAGCCCCTGTTCACGATGTCGGGGCCCGCGATGATCTCGCCGTTCTGCCCGTCGACCGTGAGGACCACCACGACCACGCCGTCGCCGGCGAGCTTCCGCCGGTCGCGGAGGACCGAGCCGCCCACGTCGCCGATGCCGAGCCCGTCGACGAACGTCATCCCGGCCTGGACCCGGTCGACGATCCTGACCTGCTCGCCGACCTCCACGACGTCGCCGTCCTCGCAGACGATCACGTGGTCGTTGGGGATACCGACCTCCACGGCGAGGCGCGCGTGATGCTGCAGGTGCCGGCGTTCGCCGTGGATAGGGATGAACCAGCGAGGCCGGACCAGCGACAGCATGAGACGGAGCTCCTCCTGCGCGGCGTGGCCGCTCGCGTGCACCGCATCGGCGGGCACGTGGTAGACGTCGCCGCCGGTCCGGTAGAGGGCGTCGACCACGCGGTGGATCGCCGGCTCGTTCCCCGGGATCAACGAGGACGAGAGCACGACCGTGTCATCGGGTCCGAGCTTCACCCACTTGTGCTCACGGGCGGCCATCAACGACAGGGCCGAATACGGTTCCCCCTGACTGCCGGTGCAGATCACGACCACGCGGCTGGGATCCAGCCGGTCGACCTCCTCGATACCGACGATGTCCTCTTCGGGAACGTGCAGGAGTCCGAGTCGCCGCGCGGCCTCCACGCTCTTCAACATGGACCGGCCTAAGAACGCGACCACCCGTTCGTTGGCCCGCGCCGCGTTCACGACCTGCTGGATGCGGTGGATGTGGCTCGAGAAGCAGGCCACAACGACGATGTGCGGCGCCTTCTCGATGATGCGGTGCACGACCGGACCGACGCTCCGCTCGCTCGACGTGTATCCGGCCTCCTCGGCGTTGGTCGAGTCCGAGAGCAGCAGGTGGACCCCGAGCCCGCTCGCCTCCTCGGCGAGGCCGTGGAGGTCGGTGGGCCGGCCGTCCAGCGGCGTCTGATCGATCTTGAAGTCGCCCGTGTGCAGGATCGCGCCCAACGGGGTATCGACCACGACGGCCATGCCGTCGGGGATCGAATGCGTCACGCGCAGGAACCGCATGGAGAACGGGCCGACGGTCGTCGTGCCCTCTCCCGGCGTGACCACGTGGAGCTCGCAGCGATCGGCCACGCCGTGCTCTTCGAGCTTGCCCTCGAGCAACGCCAACGTGAACGCCGTACCGTAGACCGGGATGTCCGAAAGCTCGCGGAGCAGGTAGGGCAGCGCGCCGATGTGATCCTCGTGTCCGTGCGTGAGCACCACGCCCTCGATCCGATCGGCGCGCTCCCGAACGTAGTCGAAGTCCGGCAGCACCAGGTCGATGCCGAACATGTCCGCCGACGGGAACGACAAGCCCACGTCGATGAGCATGATGCGGTCGCCCAGCTCGATGCAGGCCATGTTCCGGCCCACCTCGCCGACGCCACCGAGGAAGACGACCCGGATGTCGCCGCTAGAGGAGACCGGCATCCTCCAGCGCCTTGCGGACCCGCGTCCGCTCTTCGGCGG
>CAZDXK010000286.1:0-3093 GCA_964509215.1 uncultured Actinomycetes bacterium
GTGAACGTCCGCGTCTCCCCCGCCTCCATGGGATACGTCGACTCCACGCCGTCGACCGTCACGGTCACGCCGACGTCCGCGACCGCCTGGATCACTGCGTCGATCTCGCGATCGAGCGGGTCCGGCTCCGCGGTATCGGTAGGGAGCGTCGCGGGAGCGGGCGCCGAGTGCCCGCGCGACAGGAGGCCGAACACCACCGCGACCACAAGGACCGTGCCGGCGAGGAAGACCATCAGCCGTTGGTTGTCCCTGATCCGTGTCGCCGCCATGGCACGTTCGATCCGGCCGAGCTTGGCAGGCGGCGGTGGGGGCGGAGGCGCCTCCGCGTGACGCGCGTACGCGCCGACCACCTTGTCGGGAGACAGACCCAGGTACTGGGAGTACGTCCGTAACGAGCCTCGCACGTAGACATCGCCGAGCAATGCCTCGAAGTCCTCGGACTCGAGCGCCCGAAGCTGGTCGATATGAAGTTTCGTGTCGCGGCTGGCCGCGTCGAGCGTGATGCCCCGCCGCTCACGAGCCTTCCGCAGGGCTGAACCCACGCCGATCGTCGAGTCCTGCACAGCACCTCCGGGCCATAGACCTCGCGGATGATAGCGCCCTCCCCTGGCTAGACTCGCTCTATGGATGGCTCCGGAGGAGTCCTCACCGTCGTCGTGGAGATCCCTAAAGGGTCGCGGAACAAGTACGAGCTCGACCATGAGACCGGCGCGATCTTCCTGGATCGCATGCTGTTCACTTCCATGCAGTATCCCGCGGACTACGGCTTCATCGACGGCACGTTCGGCCTGGACGGCGATCCGCTGGACGCGCTGGTGTTCGTCGGGGAGCCGACGTTCCCGGGCTGCCGCATCAACGCTCGGCCGGTCGGCCTGTTCCGGATGACGGATGAGAAGGGCGAGGACGAGAAGATCCTCTGCGTTCCGCTCCGCGATCCGCTCTGGTCGCACGTCGAGGACATCGACGGGCTGCCGACGAGCCTGTTGAACGAGATCGAGCACTTCTTCCAGGTCTACAAGGATCTCGAGGGACACAAGGTCGTCACGGACGGCTACGAGGATCGGGCGAGCGCTCTGAAGGTGATCGAGCAGGCGCGCGCCCGGCGCGAGGATCTGTGAGCCGTCCGCTCGCCGAAGGCGCCCGTGTCTTCCTGCGCCACCCGAGCGCACACGACCGCGACTCGTTCCTCGACCGCGCCCGTGCGAGTCGGAAGCTGCACGGCCGTTGGGTGGCCGCACCGTCGGATCCGGAAGAGTTCGCCGCCTACCTCAGGCGGGCGAGGCGCACCGACGCCGAGACGCTGCTCGTGTGCCGCAAGGACGACGGAGCGATCGTGGGCGTGTACAACATCAGCCAGATCTTCTACGGACATCTATGCAGCGCGTACCTCGGCTACTACGCGTTCGAACCGTTCGCCGGCCAGGGATACATGCGCGAAGGGATCCGACTCGTTCTCCGCCACACGTTCGGACCGCTTCGACTGCACCGCCTGGAGGCGAACATCCAGCCTGACAACGGCCGCTCGCTGGCCTTGGTGAAGGACGCCGGGTTCCGCCGAGAGGGCTTCTCGCCCAGGTACCTGAAGATCGGGGGACGGTGGCGCGACCACGAGCGATGGGCCATCCTCTCCGAAAACGTAGCCTCCGCGCGGGCGCGCAGGACCTAGGACCAAGAACCGCCGGGATTTCGCCTTCCGACCGCTGCAGCCCGGACCCCGGTGACCTACTGTGCCGACAGGAAGGAGGGAGGACGGATGGATCGCGACGCGGACCGGATGCACGACGGACCCATGGAGGGGCCACCGTTGGGCTCGTTCACCGAACCGGTACCGACCTCCGATCTCCTCTCCGAAGGGCCGGTGCGATTCCTCCTCGTCTCCGGCGATCAAGACGACGGCGCGTGGGGTCTGGTCGGCTCCTTCTGGCTCTCGATCGACGGTGACCGGGGCGGGTTCTTCGTCTCGCCGCGATCGCTCTGGCGAGGGAGCGAGATGGTCCGGAGCTTCAAGGGCGCCCGATCGCGAGGCTGGAGCGATGGCGACATCTACGCCTACTGGCAGGACCAGGTCGGCATATCGGGATCGTTCATGATCGATCCCCAGCAGCACGCGGACAACCTGTTCCAGGTTGCCCGACGGGTCGGCGCACTGTAGTCGCGCTCACAGGCGACGGTGGGCCTAGGACGAAGGCCGCAACCACGGATAGGCCTTCGACGGCTGTGCGACGCGTTCCGGGTGACGTAGATTGGCGCATATGGAGAACCCTTCGATCATCGACAGCGACCTCACACCCGGGTCATGGGGGCAGCAGTCACCGTTCGCGACTCCCGCATCGACCGTGTTGGTCCCCCAGATCAATACCGAAGGCCCCGTCCGGTTCCTCCTGGTCTCGGGTGAGAAGGATGACGCCAGGTGGGGCGTCGTTGGAGCGTTCTGGCTGTCGAGCGACCGTGCGAGAGGCGGCTTCCTCCTGTCGCCGAGCGCCCTTTGGTACGGCAGGGAGATGGTCCGCAACTACCGGAGCGCGTTGTCCCGCGGCTGGAGCGACGAACAGATCTTCTTGTACTGGAGCGGCCAGACGGGGATCCTCGGAACGTACATGATCGACCCGCAGCAAGGGGCCGGCACGCTGTTCGAGGTCGCCCGCTTCGTCGGCGCGGCGTAGCGTCACGCGCTGCGGCGCTCCTCCCACTCCTCCCACGTGAGCAGCACGTCGCGAGCCTTCGATCCCTGACCCTCGCCGACGACGCCCTGCTCTTCGAGGAGATCCATCAGTCGGCCGGCGCGCGCGAACCCGACCCTCAGCTTGCGTTGCAGCATGCTGGTCGATCCGAGCTGGGAACGGATGACCAGCTCCGCGGCCTGCTTCAGTAGCTCCTCGTCGTCCCCCGCGCCCTGGTCGCCCAGCGCATCCGAGCGATCCAGCGGCGGCAGACCCAGCCCCTCCACGCTGTGCTCGTAGACGACCTCCCGCTGATCGCGGATGAACCCGCAGACCTCGTGGATCTCCTGCTCGGTGACCCACGCCCCCTGCAACCGGGTCGGCTTCGAGGCGTTCGCCGGCGCGAACAGCATGTCGCCGTGGCCCACCAGCT
>CAZDXK010000287.1:0-3086 GCA_964509215.1 uncultured Actinomycetes bacterium
GGCTCCGGCGAAGAAGTCCGCCGCGAAGAAGCCCACGGCGCGCAAGACGACGACGTCTGCCCCGAAGCCGACGGCGAAGAAGACCACCGCCCGCAAGACCACCGCCCGCAAGCCCACCGTCAAGAAGGACCAAGAGGAGTCGTAAGTGCCCACGACCGCCGCGAAGATCATCACAGGACGCCGCAAGGAAGCCGTCGCGCGGGTGCGTCTTGACCCCGGCACCGGGAACTTCGACGTCAACGGCCGATCTCTAGACGACTACTTCCCCACGAGGGTGCACCGCATGGTCGCCGTCTCGGCGCTCCGCCTCGTCGGACGCGAGAAGGACTTCGACGTGATCGCCACCATCCGCGGCGGTGGTATCGCGGGTCAGGCCGGCGCCCTCCGACTCGGTATCGCGCGGGCGTTGCTCGAGCTCGATCCCGAGCTCCGGGCGCAGCTGAAGGCCGAGGGCTACCTCCGACGCGACGCCCGTGAGAAGGAGCGACGGAAGTACGGGCTCAAGAAGGCCCGGAAGGCTCCGCAGTACTCCAAGCGGTAGAGCGGCGCTCAACGCAGCGGTTGCTGGTCCGGAACGCCCTCGGTCGGATGGACGTCATCGTCGGCTCCGAGCACGTCGCCCTCCGACGTCGCGTACGCTCCGAACTCGATCGCCCGGATGATCTCCCGAGCGTGACCCTCGTCCTCGGGCATCACCCACAGGTATACCGGGCCGGCTCGGTACGGTCCCTCGCCCTCGCCCTTCATCAGCACCTTGATGCCCTCCGCCTCCAGGTGGCCCTTGGTCAGCAGCCCGTCGAAAGCGTTGCTGCTGACGTAGACGCGCACGGGCGAATCGCTCATGCGCCGATGCTCCCACATGTGCGCCGCTTCGGGGGCCGTTCGGGTGGGCTCGGGTAGCCTTGCCGCCGTGGGACGTCTCTTCGGTACCGACGGCGTTCGCGGTGTCGCAGGCACGGAGCTGACTCGGGACCTGGCCTTCGCCCTGGGACGCGCGGCCGTCGTCGTGCTGGGACGCCATGGTGCGAGGCGGCCGACGTTCTTGGTCGGACGCGACACACGCCGTTCTGGGGTGTGGCTGGAGGAGGCTCTCGCCGACGGTATCCGGTCGGCCGGAGGCGACGTGGTCCTGGCCGGCGTCGAGCCTACGCCCGCCATCGCCTTCCTCACGACGTCGCTGGAGGCATCGTCGGGCGTGGTGATCTCCGCGTCGCACAATCCGCCGGAGGACAACGGGATCAAGTTCTTCTCTCGCGACGGGATGAAGCTCTCCGACGAGCTCGAGGACGAGATCGAGGCGCTCCTCGCCGAGCCCTCCGCACCGGCAACCGAGCCCGGGCGCCTGAGCGAGAACAGCGTGGGGCGTGAACGCTACCTGGAGCACCTCGTGGCGGCATCGGACGGGTCGCTCGACGGCATGTCCGTGGTGGTTGACTGCGCGAACGGCGCGGCGTCGGACCTCGCGCCTCGCCTCCTGCGTCGCCTGGGTGCCGTGGTTCACGCGATCTTCGACCGCCCCGACGGTGACAACATCAACGTCGGATGCGGCGCACTGCATCCGGAGGTCGTGGCCGCCGAGGTTGTCCGCCTGGGTGCGGACGCCGGTGTGGCGCACGACGGCGATGCGGACCGCGCGTTGTTCGTCGACGCGCGCGGCACCGTGGTCGACGGCGATCAGGTGCTGGCGGCTTGCGCGATCGCGATGCACGAGCGCGGAGCGCTCGTCGGCGACCTGGTGGTCACCACCGTTATGGCGAACCTGGGCTTCCATCGGGCCATGCGTGAGGCCGGCGTCGACGTGGTCGCGACACAGGTGGGGGACCGCTACGTACTGGAGGAGATGCTTCGGAGCGGCGCCGTGCTGGGAGGGGAGCAGTCGGGCCACGTGATCTTCCGCGAGCAGGCGACCACCGGCGACGGGCTGCTCACGGCCGTGAGGTTCCTCTCCCTGGCCGCTCGACGCGGTGAGAGCGTCGAGGAGCTCGCGTCGTGCATGCGGCGATTCCCGCAGGTGCTCCTGAACGTGCCTGTGGCCGACCCCAGCCGGTTGGAACGGGCGGAGGGTGTGTGGGAGGCGGTCCACCGCGCGGAGGAGGGGCTCGGCCACGGTGGCCGGGTGCTGGTCCGCGCCTCGGGGACGGAGCCGCTCGTCCGGGTGATGGTGGAGGCCGAGACCCTCGAGGACGCCACCCGCCACGCGGACGAGCTCGCCGGCGTGGTCCGGTCCAGCCTCGAACGCCCTTGACACCCGGCGGTCCTGGCCGTCGCGGATGGCGCTGCTAGGGTTGTCACATGTGCGGGATCGTGGGTTACGTCGGGTCCGACCAAGCGCTTCCCATCGTCCTGGAGGGGCTTCGAAGACTGGAATACCGCGGGTACGACTCCGCAGGCGTCGCCGTGCTGGCGGACGAGTCCGACCACCTCTCCGTCGTCCGGCGCGCCGGCAAGCTCGGCGAGCTAGAGGCGGCGCTGGCCCAGGCTGAGCCGCTCGCCGGGCATACCGCGATGGGCCATACGCGCTGGGCCACCCACGGCGCTCCCACCGATCGCAACGCCCACCCACATCAGGACTGTCACGGTCAGATCGCCGTGATCCACAACGGCATCATCGAGAACTTCCAAACGCTCCGCGCCCGCCTCGAGAAGGACGGGCACGTGCTGACGTCGGAGACCGATACCGAGTGCATCGCCCACCTGATCGAGGAGCACGTACGCGATGGGATCGGGTTGGCCGACGCGGTGCGCGCGACCGTCCGTGAGCTGCAAGGCGCTTACGCCCTCGTGGTGCTGGCGTCGGATGAGCCCGGCCTCATCGTCGGGGTCAAGGTTTCCTCGCCGCTCGTCGTGGGTCTGGGCGATGGCGAGACGCTGCTGGCGTCCGACATACCCGCCCTGCTCGACAGAACGACCACGGTGATCCCGGTCGAGGAGGGCCAGGTCGTCGAGGCTCGGCGCGCGGGGGCGGTCTTCACCGACTTCGACGGGAACGCGCTTCATCCGGAGCCCATCGTCGTCGAGCGTGACGTGGCCCGCGCGCAGAAGGGCGGGTTCGAGGACTTCATGTTGAAGGAGATCCACGAGCAGCC
>CAZDXK010000288.1:0-3076 GCA_964509215.1 uncultured Actinomycetes bacterium
AAAAGCATCGGAAAGGGAAGGGAAAAGAAAGGAAAAAGAAAGGGGAAAGAAAGGGGAAAGAAAGGCATCGAGAGTGAAGTTGTGAGTCTTGTCCCCTCCCGGTCGCCGTGACCAACGGAAATCCCGCGGGAGGGGAGGGTTAGGGAGGGGGCAGTACGGAATTCATTGTTACAAGCCATGTGCGCAGCTTGTCGCGCGCAAAACCGTTGTTGAATGCAGGGAAGAGCCCGCGATCGGTCTTGTTAAGAAGCGCTTTCCGTGATTGACTAGAGATGACTTAAGTCATCTGTCCCCTTCACGGATGCAACCGACTGTACCGACTCATACTCTGCCGAGCTGTCATTGGCAGAGTCAGAGGCAGATCTAACAAGAAAAACATTGCAGAGTTCCCGCAGTAGCCAATGAATCAAACAACTGCTTTGCACCGTTTCAAGGGAGAATCGATGGCTCGCCGTACGCGCTTTGTATGCCGCTATGTCTTTGCGCTTGTGATCCAACTGAGTATTGGCTCTGTGCTGTGGGCCCCGCAAGGTGCTGTAGCTCATCCATCGAGTTGCCGCCCGACACCAGGCGCGACAAAAGACTGCGTTGGCAGGGTGCTGACGCCCTATATTTATGATCAGAACACCTGCGGGAGCCATCCGAACCTGAGTTCGGAGGCAACGGCGCTTCAATGGCATATTGACCACAGTTGGAGCAGCAGCCTAATTTGCAATCTCGAAACGGAGCGAACCGGCTGGCTCACCACTCCGAGAACTGTTCGATTCTGCGGAGTGCAGAGTACATGGCCACGATATTCATATGGCGGAATGGAGATTGGTAACGTCTCGAATTACATATTTCGATGGACGCGCTGCGATACTGGAACACAAAACCAACAAAGCAATGACGCTGTGATGCGCGAGCGCACGTTCGTCTGTCCGCTCGGCTATACAAGTAACGGTGAGTACTGCGAATTATCCGTGACTTCCGACCCGGACGTCACAAAGAACGTCGGCAAGCAATGTCCGACATGCGGCAACCCCATTTCCCCAGGTATAGGCAATAAATTCCAGGAAGAGAGCGACTACTTGGGCACGAGCCCCTCGCCACTTACTTTCGTGCGCTACTACAACAGCACCCTCCATACCGGTTCGTTTCAGTCGATCTGGATGAGCGGTGGTTCATTTGGAAGCTACTTTGGTGGCGCGGCAGTTGCGCAACTAGCAACAGCGGCAGATGAGCCGCGCTATCAGGCGATAGAGCTGGACCGCATCGGGGCCAACTGGCGGCACACATATCAGCGGGCCATCGCCGTGACGGGAACAACGAATATTCACACCGCGCTGGCCTATCGTCCCGACGGCCGGGTATTGGCGTTCAATCTCTACAACGGCGCGTATATTCCTTCGCCCGATGTATCGGATCGCCTCGAGCACCTGGTCGATGGAACCTGGCGGTACACGACCGCGGCGGCTGATGAGGTTGAGCTATTCAACACGGCTGGAAAGCTGCAATCGATTCGCGACCGAAGCGGACGACTGACTACCTTGAGTTACGACACCTGTGACCGACTCGCTGTTGTGACGGATGACTTTGGCCGAAGTCTTACGCTGGGCTACAACATTCCCTGTGGCGGCGCCAATGCCGCTTATCAAATCACCTCTGTGACAAACCCAGCGGGCGGCGTCACTCAGTATGGGTACGATGGCAACGGCAATCTCACCACAGTGACGTACCCCGACAACAGCTCCCGCACCTATCATTACGAAGACGCAGTGAATGTTCGCGGACTCACCGGGATTACCGACGAGCAAAGCGCGCGCTATGCAACGTGGACATACGATGGCTCCAGTCGCGCTGCAAGCAGTAAGCACGGCACAGATATCGACACCGTAACGGTCGCATACACCAAAAGCTGCTCGTTCTGCAATGTCTGGGAGATCGACAAAGCAACCATAACCGACGTGTTTGGAACCGTCAGAACCTATAACTATGGCGCGAAGTTTGGCGTCAAGCTGGTGACCAGTATCGTTCAACCCGCTGCATCCGGCATCGGCACCAAGACATCCTCGTTCACCTACGATGCAAACGGCAATCAGGCCACCAAGACCGATTTCAACGGCCGGCAAACACGGTACACCTACGACCTTGCTCGCAACCTGCAGATCTCACGCACGGACGCCTACGGCACGCCACGTGCGCGCACCATCACAACGCAGTGGCATCTGACACATCGCCTGCCCGTGCAAATCGATGAGCCCGGCAAGCGCACGACCCATACGTACGACACGGGCGGTAACCTGCTGACCAAAACCGAACTCGATACGGCGACGAGCGAGTCGCGCATTTGGACCTACACATACAACACGCTCGGGCAAGTCCTGACGGCGGACGGTCCGAGAACGGACACCAGCGATGTCACAACCTATACGTACTACAACTGCGCCACGGGTTATCAGTGCGGTCAGCTCGAAACGATCACGAATGCACTCGGCCATGTCGCGACCTACAACACCTACAACGCACACGGCCAGCCGCTGACGATCATGGATCCAAACGGTGTCGTGACGACGCTGACCTATGACTTGCGCCAACGCTTGACCTCGCGCACCGTGGGCTCGGAAATCACCTCATTCGACTACTGGCCCACGGGTCTGCTCAAGAAGGCGACGCTGCCGGACGGCAGTTATATCCAGTACAGTTATGACGTCGCGCATCGGTTGATCGAGATCAACGATTCGCTGAACAACCGCATTCAGTACACCCTGGACAACATGGGTAATCGCACGAAGGAAGACGCCTTCGATCCCACCAACGCACTGAGGCAGACGCGCTCGCGCGTGTTCAATGTGCTCAATCTGCTGTCCCAGGAGCTCGGCGCGGCCGGCACACCGCAGGTCACAACGACCTACGGCTACGACGACAACGGCAACCAGACCTCTATGGCGGCGCCGTTGAGTCGAAACACAGGGCAGGCCTACGATGAACTCAATCGACTCACCACCGTGACCGATCCAGGCTCGCGCGTGACGACCTACGGCTATAACGCACTGGATCAACTGATCTCGGTCACCGACCCTCGCAATAAGATCAC
>CAZDXK010000289.1:0-3067 GCA_964509215.1 uncultured Actinomycetes bacterium
TGTCCGCGTTCGACCGGGCGGCGGCCATGGAGCGGGTCGCCGAGGTGATCGACGAGCGGCGCGACGACCTCGCGCGCACGCTTACGCTCGACCAGGGCAAGCCGCTCCGCGCGGAAGCCCACGACGAGGTCGAGGAGCTGCTCGTCTACTTCGAGATGGCGGCGGCCGATGCGCGGCGGATGGAGGGCCTCATGCCGCCCTCGGTCGACGCGAACAAGCGCGTGTTGCTATACCGCGTCCCGCGCGGCGTTGTCTCGATCATCAGCCCGTGGAACTGGCCGTACACGATGCCCGCCGAGATCCTGGCGCCGGCGATCGCGTACGGGAACACCGTCGTGTGGGCCCCCGCGCCCACGACATCGATCTGCGCGGCGAAGCTCGCCGAGTGCATCGAGGCGGCCGAGCTCCCTCCCGGCGTCGTGAACATGGTCACCGGTCCGGGTCCGGTGGTGGGCGACGAGATCGCGGCGAACCCCGGCACCCAGGCCGTCGGGTTCATCGGCTCGATCGCCACCGGGCTCACGGTGGCGCAGCGCGCCGCGGGCAAGGAGCTCCTGCTGGAGATGGGCGGCAACGGACCGCTCGTGGTCATGGACGACGCCGATCTCGACGCGGCGGTCGTCGCGACGCTCACCGCGTGCTTCCTGAACGCCGGGCAGAGCTGTACGGCGGGCGAGCGGATCCTGGTCCACGAGGACGTGCGAGAGGAGTACCTCGCGCTCCTGTCCGCCGCGATCGACAAGCAGATCCATATCGGGGACCCGTTCGACGACGCCACGACGCTCGGGCCGGTGAACAACGAGCCGACCGTCGCGAAGACGGAGCGCCACGTGCGTGACGCCGTCGATCGGGGCGCCGTCGTGCTGGCCGGCGGCAGCCGCGCGCCGAGCCACGGCAGCGATCTGTTCTACGAGGCGACCGTCCTCGACGGCGTCACGGCGGACATGGAGATCGCGCGCGAGGAGACGTTCGGTCCCGTGGCGCCGGTCTCGACCATCCGCTCCGTGGACGAGGCGATCCGTGCGGTCAACGACTCGCCGTACGGGCTCCTGTCCGCGATCTTCACCCGTGATCTCGGCAGCGGGCTCCGTTTCGCCGAGGCGGTGCGGGCCGGTTGGGTCAACATCAACGAGGGAACGAACTACTGGGAATCGCACTTGCCGTTCGGGGGGCGCGCGGGCTCGAAGAGCGGCGTCGGGCGCGTCGGCGGCCGGTTCTCCATGGAACGCCTGACCGAGCTGAAGACCGTCGTCATCAACCTGGGCTGAGACTGCATGAGCTCGGAGTCGCTGCGTTCGCGCCTTGCCCGCGGGGGAACGGCGTTCGGCACGATGCTGTTCGAGTTCAACACGCTCGGCGTCCCGCGGATCATCGCGGCCGCCGGGGCGGACTTCATGCTGATCGACCTGGAGCACACCGGGTGGGGGATCGAGGGGATCCGTCCGCTCCTCGCGGCCGGCGCCGCACACGATCCGGAGACGCTCGTTCGGGTGCAGGGATCGGCGCGCCATCTGGTGTCGCCGGCGCTCGACCTGGGTGCCCACGGCGTCATGGTGCCGATGATCGATGACGCGATCGAAGCCGAGCGCGTCGTGCAGGCCGCCCGGTTCGCACCCGACGGCAGTCGCGGTTTCGGGTTGCTCTACCCGGACCAGCTGGAGCGGGGCGTCGGCGCGGCGATGCGCGCCGCCGAGGACGCGACGCTCGTCATCCTGCAGATCGAGACCGAGGCGGGTCTCGACCACGTGGAGGAGATCGCGGTCACGCCCGGGGTCGACGTCTTGTGGGTGGGGCAGTTCGACCTGTCGATCGCGTTGGGTGTCCCGGGAGCGTTCGACGACGCGCGCGAGATGGAGGCGGAGGACCGCGTGCTCGCGGCGTGCGCGGCCGCGGGGATCACGGCCGGCGTTCTGGTCGGATCGGTCGCCGTCGCCCGCTCCATGCTCGCCCGAGGGTTCCGCATGATTGCGCTGGGATCCGACATCGACCTGTACGGCGGGGCGCTCCGTTCGGGGCTCCAGGCGCTCCGCACCACCGACGACCCTGCGTGACCCTTCCGAAGCCAGTTGTTGCTGAGGTCGCAACGCCTAGCTTGTCACCGCAACACCTGGCGTCCACCATTGACCCAACAGGCCTGAGATAGGCCAAAGAGACGGCCAAGAGAAGCAGAGAGGCAACGGGATGCGCGACCGGGCGCAGACGGTCATCGTCGGCGCGGGCATCGTCGGCACGAGCGCCGCCTATCACCTGGCGGAGCTCGGCTCGACCGACGTCCTCGTGATCGACCAGGGTCCGCTTTTCGAGACCGGCGGCTCCACGTCGCACGCTCCCGGCCTGGTCTTCCAGACGAACGGCTCGCGCACGATGTGCCGGATCGCGCAGGACACGGTCCGGCTGTACGGCTCGCTCGAGGTGGACGGAGAGCCCGGTTGGTTCGGGGTCGGGGGGATCGAGGTCGCGACCACGCCACAGCGCATGGCGGAGCTGCGACGACGGCAGGGGTTCGCCCGGTCCTACGGCATCGACGACACGGCGCTGCTCACGCCGGCCCAGGCCGCCGAGAAGATCCCGCTGCTCGACGAGCGCGAGATCCTCGGGGCGTACTTCGTCCCGAGCGACGGCATCGCGAAGGCGGTGCGGATCGTCACGGCGCTCGCGGCGAAGGCGTCGGCCCGCGGGGTGGCGTTCGAGGGCGGTGTGACGGTCACCGGGTTCGACATCCGCGGCGGACGCGTGCACAGCGTGGAGACGGATCGGGGCCGCATCGAGTGTGATCGCGTCCTGATCTGCGCGGGCATCTGGGGTCCGACAGTGGGTGCCTTGGCCGGCGTGCCGATCCCGCTCGTGGCGGTCCAGCATCAGCTGGTGTGGACCGACCCGATCGCCGAGCTGGCGGGTGAGACGCGCGAGGTCGTCCATCCCATCCTGCGCCACCAGGACCACGCGATGTACTTCCGGCACCGCCAGGACCATTACGGCGTCGGCAACTACCGCCACGAGCCGATCGTCACGCCGCAGCGCGACATCCGTCCTCACGGCGACGGTGCGATGCCGTCATTGATGCCGT
>CAZDXK010000290.1:0-3062 GCA_964509215.1 uncultured Actinomycetes bacterium
GTGGGTGACAACGTCGGCGACTGCGCCGGAATGGCGGCGGATCTGTTCGAGTCCTACGAGGTCACGCTCGTCGCGTCGCTGATCCTGGGCGCCGCGGCCTACGCCGATTCGGAGATCGGCGCGATCGCCGGCGTGATGTTCCCGCTCTTCGTCCGCGCGGTGGGCGTGATCACGTCGATCATCGGCATCATGGCGGTAACCCCTCGGAACGAGAACGAGCACGGGATGAAGGCCATCAACCGTGGGTTCTTCATCTCGGCGGTCATCTCCGCCGCCGTCGTGTTCGTGATCTCGAACATGTACATGCACTCCTTCAAGCCGGGCTTCGCGGTGGCGTTCGGCCTGATCCTCGCGAGCATAATCCAGGTCCTCACCCAACACTTCACGGACACGAAGCACCGCCCCGTTCAGGAGATCGCGGAGTCGACGGTCACCGGGCCGGCGACGACGGTGCTGTCCGGGTTCTCCGTCGGCCTCGAGTCGACGGTCTGGTCGATCATCGTGATCGCCGGGAACATCATGGCCGCGTTCCTGCTGGGAAACACGACGGCCGAACGTCTGTACTTCATCGCGCTCACCGGCATGGGGATGCTGACGACGGTCGGTGTCATCGTGTCCATGGACACGTTCGGACCGATCTCGGACAACGCGCAGGGCATCGCGGAGATGTCGGGCGAGTTCGAGGGGCGGCCCGCCGAGATACTGGGCGGCCTGGACGCCATCGGGAACTCGACCAAGGCCATCACGAAGGGGATGGCGATCGCCACGGCCGTGATCGCGGCGACGTCATTGTTCGGATCGTTCGAGGAGGCGCTCAAGGGCGCGGGCTTCGACTTCCAGGGGATCCGGATCGACAACCCTGATGTCCTGGTTGGGCTGCTCCTCGGCGGCTCGGTCGCGTTCCTGTTCTCGTCGCTCGCGATCCGTGCGGTCGGCCGAGCCGCCGCCCAGGTCGTGGTCGAGGTGCGGAACCAGTTCCGCGACCACCCCGGGATCATGGACTACACGGAGAAGCCGGACTACAGCCGCGTCGTCGACATCTGCACCAAGACCTCGCTCCGGGAGCTCATGACACCGGGCCTGCTCGCTGTCCTCTCGCCGGTGATCGCTGGGTTCCTCTTGAAGGCGGAGGCGCTTGGGGCGTTCCTGGCCGGTTCGATCCTGACGGGTCAGCTCCTCGCCGTGATGCTGTCGAACTCGGGCGGCGCGTGGGACAACGCGAAGAAGTACATCGAAGAGGGGCACTTCGGCGGCAAGGGAAGCGACGCCCACAAGGCTGCGGTGATCGGCGACACGGTGGGCGACCCGTTCAAGGACACGGCCGGCCCGGCGCTCAACCCATTGATCAAGGTGATGAACCTGGTGGCGCTGCTGATCGCCCCACTGGTGGTGACGCACGCGCCGGACACGGCGCTCCGGATCGCGATCGCGGCGGTCGCCACGGTGATCCTGGGCGTCATGATCTACATCTCGAAGTCGCGCAAATCCGAGCTCGAGGCCGAGATCCGACAGCTCGACGCGGCTTCGCCGGTCGCCTCGTAGCGTGGCGCATGGGGGTTTTCCGCCGCTTCTTCGACAAGCTCGCGGAGAGCGACGAGGCGCGCCATGCTGCCGAGATCAAGGCGTGGTCGGACAAGATCCCGGGCACCGTTCCGATCGCCGACGCGCTGCCACGGCAGCGCGTCCGGATCGCCGGCGTGGTGAAGCGCCTCACCGTCTTCCCGATGGAAGGCAAGGAGTCCCTGGAGGCGCTCGTTTCCGACGGCTCGAGGGAGGCTCTCCTCGTTTTCATGGGGCGTCGTGGCATCCAGGGGCTCACGCTCGGGACCCGTGTGGTGGTGGAGGGCGTGCTCGGGGACAACCGGGGGGTCCCGCGGATGATCAATCCGCGGTTGGAGTTCAGGGCCTAGATCGAGGCGGCGCCGTCGATCGCGTCGCGGGTGGGCGGGGTGTCGCCCGACATGCCGTCACCCACGATGGCGGTGCGCAACGCCGATTCGGACGACGGGGACGCGAGGGCCACGACCTCGTCACCGGGAGCGAAGACGGTCTCGGGCTGCGGGATGACGACGTGGCCGTCTCGAAGGATCGCCACGACCGCCGCATCGGGAGGCAGGCGGAGCTCGTAGAGCGGGCGCCCCACCGATGGTGACGCATCCGGGAGGGTCATCTCGACGATCGAGATGCGTCCACCCTCGAGACGGATCAGCCGAACCAGGTCGCCGACCGTCACTGCCTCCTCCACCATCGCGGTGAGGATGTGCGGCGGCGAGACCGCCGCGTCCACACCCCACTGTTCCGTGAAGAGCCATTCGTTCTTGGGGTGGTTCACGCGCGCGAGCACGCGGGGAACCGCGAACTCCTGCTTGGCGAGCAGTGATGTGACCAAGTTGTCCTCGTCGTCACCGGTCGTCGCGACGACGACCTCGGCCTTGGACAGCTCCGCCGTCTCGAGAACCCACGGTTCGCAGGCGTCGCCCAGGATCACGTTGACGTTCGGTGCCCACTCCCGCGCCTTCTCGACGACGTCGGGACTCTGATCGATCAACGTGACGTCGTGTCCGCGGTCGGCCAGATCGGCGGCCAGGTGACGGCCGACCGCCCCTCCGCCGGTGACGACGACGCGCATCAGTGCAGCCCTCCCGCCGACGGTTCCTCGAGCACCGAGTCGAGGAGTTCCATCCCGTCCTTCGCCATGATCACGCCGAGGTAGTCGCCTTCCTGCAGCGTCGAGTCGTCGGTCGGGATGAACCCGCCTCCTCCCCGCGAGACCGCGGCCACCAGCAGCTGCCCGGGGACGTTCAGCGACGTCGCCGGCTTCCCGACCAAGTGTTGGGGGACCGGTACGCGCGCGCGGACCAGGTCGCCGCCGCCCAAGCTCTCTCGAAGCTCGCTCCTGTCATGGAACAGCATCAACTGGATCTGTTTCACACCCCACTTGGTGGTGGCGACGGTGGGGATGTTCAGACGCTCATAGATGTCGGCACGGCGCGGGTCGTATATCCGGGCGACGACCTTCGGGACGTGATAGTGCTCGAGGGCGACGCGCGCGGAGACGATGT
>CAZDXK010000291.1:0-3059 GCA_964509215.1 uncultured Actinomycetes bacterium
GGCTCGGCGATCCCTTTCAGCGTAACCTCGCGCGGTTCGGAAATCGTCAAGTCACCGACACTGCTGAGCGTTTCCTCGCTCGCCACGATCTCGCCGCCCGCCGCAAGGGCACCGATCCGGGCCGCCTCGTGCACGCCTCGGCCGCTGAACCCCGGGCCCTCCTGGGTTGCCTCCGTGGCGTGCAGGCCGATCCGAACCTTCGGCGCGAACCCGTGCTCCCGTCGGTGCTCCGCCAAGCGCCGCTGGACCTCGACGGCGCACGCGATGGCGTCGCTCGCTCCTGGGAACGCCACGAAGAACCCGTCCCCCGCGTGGTCGACCTCTTCACCGGCATGCATCGCGAAGCACTTCCGAAGGGCTTCGTCGTGCCAGCGCCGCAGGTCTCGCCACGCTTCGTCGCCGATCACCTCGATCAGCGCGGTGGAGCCCACGATGTCGGTGAACAAGAACGTGCGAACGGCTCGGGTCTCGGCGGAGCTCTTGGCCTCGACCGCGGCCAGGAGCCCGGCGGCACGCCGTTCGTCCGGTGCGGCTCCGAGTCGCTCGAAGGTCGAACGGGCGCCGCGGATCTCCATCGTCGCAGCCGCCTCGTCCCCGGCCTCCAGGTACGCCTCGGCCAGCAGCAGCGAGGTCGTCGACGTCTCGTAAGGAGCGTCGACCTCGCGCCAGAGCTGACAGGCCCGGCGGAGGGAGCGCACCGCGCCCTCAGCGTCCTCTTCGAGGAGCAGCACGATCCCTCGCGCCCCCTCGGCACTCGCGCGAAGAGCCGCCGTCCCGTACTTCTCGGCGATCGACGCAAGTTCATCGGCCGCCGACCGAGCGGTCACGACGTCGCCGATCTCGCGGGCCATCAGGGCTTGCGTAGGAAGCAGTCGGCCGCGCGCGAGCTGCTCCCACGTGAGGTCATCCAGGCTCCGGCGGATCGACGCGACCGCCGAATCCACCTTGCCCTCGGCACGCAGCAGGAGCGAGCGCCCCGGCTGCGGATCCTCGCCCATCTCGTGCGCCTGCGCGAATGCTTCCTCGGCGCCCGCGAAGTCGCCCACCCGAAGGCGCACCTCCCCAAGCTCGTGGAAGGCGGCGCCGGCGTGAACGGGGCTGAACTCGAGCAGCTCGTCGCACGCGCGGCGAACCTCCCGTTCGGCTTCGGTCCAGGCGCCGACCAGCCGCATCACCTCGGCCCGGTGCACCCGGCAGACCCCCGGGAAGCCGCTGATCGCCTGTCGCTCGCACCAGCGTTTCGCCGCGTCCGCCCATTCCGTTGCGCGCCCGTAGTCCGCCAGATCGCGGCACATGCTGATGGTGTTGCAGAAGATCCCTCCGGTGGTGTACCCGCCGAGCTCTCCGCCCACCGCGGCGGCGCTCACGGCCTCCATCAGGAGCCAACCTTCCTCCACGCGCCCCATGTCGACGAGGACCATCCCCTTGTACATCTCCGCCCACGCCGGCAGGTCGCGGTCGTCGAAGCGGCCAGCGATCTCGATCGCCCGCTCCATGTGCGTGAGGGCGTGGTCCAGCTCGCCTCGGCCCCACCCGAGCTGTCCGTGTGCGATGGCGAGGTACCCGTGAGCCGTCGACTCGAGCACGCCATCGAGCAGGGTCTCCGCCCGCGTGAGCCAACCCTGGGCGACCGAACCCTGGAGCTTCGCGTTGTACTCGCGGCGCAGGGTGAGGGCTGCGAA
The DNA here is from genome assembly GCA_964509215.1 of uncultured Actinomycetes bacterium. GTDB lineage: Bacteria > Actinomycetota > UBA4738 > UBA4738 > HRBIN12 > JBBQVZ01. Next base: position 1,683 of record CAZDXK010000291.1, read on the forward strand.
GGCCGCGCGCGCCTTGTCGCCACGTTCGACGTAGGCGGCGTAGGCGCGTTCCCTGGCCTCGATCGACTCGTTCGGACGTCCGGTCCACCATCCGGCCTTGGCCATGCCCTCGAGGTCGCCGGGCTCGAGAGGTTCCGCGGCGTCGGCGGCGGCGAAGGCGTCGAAGGCCTCCGACCAGGCGCGCTTGCCGAGCGCATCCCTCGCTGCCTCGATCGTGCTCCGCTCCATCCGGACATTCTGCGCGTTCCGAGGCCGGGGAGGCGAGCGACGGTAGGGTGCAACGCATGGTTCGTGGTTCGCCGCGACATGCCGCCCGCACGAAGATCCCGTTCCCGGCGCTCCTGCTCGGGCTGCTCGTTGTCGCCGGGGCCGTCACGGCGCGGCAGCTCTGGGGCCCGGATGGGGGAGACCGCGCCGGGGAGCCCGATCTCTCGTCCCAGCCGTCCACGGGCCCCTCGCCGTCGAGCGGCGCGCCCGGCTCGCCCGCGCCCGGCTCGCCCTCACCGAGCTTGCAGATCCCGGGGCCGATCAACACGGCGTTCCCCGGGATCACGACGTTCAGAGGGAACGCGTCGCGGAACTATTACGGCGAAGGGCCGGTCCCGCGGCATCCGGTGATCCGCTGGAACTATCCGGAGAGCGGCGGGCTCTGCTCGACGTCGGCGGATGCGGCTGGCTCGCGTGTGTGGTGCGGGACCGGGTGGACCGGGCAGCCGAACGTCATCGTGCACGAGGACGGATCGATCGAGATCCGCGAGGGCGCGTACGACGGGAGCTACCATTTCTTGAACGGCCGGACCGGACGGCCGATACGCCCCGAACTGGCGACCGGCGACCTCGCGAAAGGCTCGGCGACATCGGATCCGGAAGGGTATCCCCTGTACTACGCCGGCTCGCGCGACAACCTGTTCCGCATCGTCGCGATGGATCGTCCGCGTCCCACCGTGCTCTGGTCTATGGACGCCGACGGCACCGTTGAGCGGCCGCTCTGGAACAACGATTGGGACGGAGCGGCGCTCGTCCTGGGCGACTATCTCTTGGAGGGCGGCGAGAACAGCTGGCTCTACGTCGTCAAGCTCAACCGGGGCTACGGCGAGGACGGGAAGGTCACCGTGGATCCGAAGATCGTGGCGACGATCCCGGGCTACGACGAGCAACTTCTGTCCGACCTTGGGGACGACGAGGTCTCGATCGAGAACTCCGTCGCGTTCCGCGACGGCGTGGCGTACTTCGCCAATTCCGGCGGCCTGGTGCAGGGTTGGGACATCTCCGATGTGCTCGACGGCGGCGATGAGTACCGCCGGGTGTTCCGCTTCTGGACGGGTGACGACACTGACGGGTCGATCGTCATCGACGACGAGGGGTTCCTCTACGTCG
>CAZDXK010000292.1:0-3039 GCA_964509215.1 uncultured Actinomycetes bacterium
CGAGATCTACCAGAACTGCAACGTCTTCAACGACGGCGCGTTCGATGTTCTCCGAGAGAAGCCGCAAGGCGTGCACAACCAGATCCGCTTGGTGCACGGCGAGCCGATCGTCTTCGACGAGGGCACCCGATGTGTCGTCGTGGGGGAGAACGGCCGGCTGGTCATCGCGAACACCGCGGACGTGCCCGCGGACACGATCGTCGTGCACGACATGCACGGTCGTCCGTCGCTCGCGTTCGCGTTGGCGCACCTGTCGCACAGTCCGGCAGAGCCGACCGCCATCGGCGTGTTCCGCGAGTTCGAACGACCGGTCTTCGGTCAGGCGATGAACGAACAGCTCGCGCGTGCCACGGAACGGCTGGGCAAAGGCGACCTGGGCGCGCTCCTCAACTCCGGTGACACGTGGACGGTGAGCTGAGCTCCACCACCAGGGAGCGCCCGATGGTGGGTGATCGGCGCGAAGAAGGAGGAAACGCAGCTGCAGCGCCCAGAGGCACTGATCGACGATTCGGCGAACGGGCGGCGGATCAAGCAGCTGACGCCGTCGACGAGGCAGGCCTAGGCCTCTCGTAAGCCTCTCCTAGGCCTCTGGCGCGCGGAACCTCGCGAGCGCCTCCGACGAGATGGACTCGACCTCGCGCAGCTCATCCACGATCACCGGCAGTACCTCCAGCAGCGCGTCGACGTCGGCCTCCGTCGTGGCGAGCCCGAGACTCACGCGGAACCCCGAGGTGTTCGGGAACCCGATCTGCTCCAAGACCGGTGACGGATCGTCGGGCTGCCCCGAGCAGAGTGAGCCCGCCGCCATCCTGATCCCGCGATCGTCGAGCGCCATCATCAGCGTCGCGGGGTCGAGGCCCTCGACGCTGAAACAGACGAGGTGTGGCGTGCGGTGGGTCGGGTGTCCGTGGACCCGGGCTCCAGGGACGGTCTCCGCGATACGCTCGCGGAGCCTGCCGGTGAGCGTCCAGTCCCGCGCGGCACGGTCGGCCATGTCGGCGAGCGACGCCGTGAGCGCCGCCGCCATCGAGGCGATCCCCGGCGTGTTCTCCATCCCGGATCGCCGCTTGCGCTCGCGGTCGTCTCCGCACGGATACGCCGTCACACCAACCCCCCGCCGGACGTAGAGCGCGCCGACGCCGGGAGGCCCTCCGAACTTGTGGGCCGACAACGAGAGCAGGTCCACCTCCAGGGCCTCGACGTCAACGGGAAGGCGCCCGACGGTCTGGCATGCGTCGGTGTGGAAGCGGACGTGCGACTCCCGGGCCAGGCGAGCGGCCTCGGCGACCTGCTGGAGGGTTCCTAGCTCGTGGTTCGCGTGCTGGACGCTCGCGAGCAGCGTGCCGGGCGTGCGGACCTCCGCCGCGTACCGATCCATGTCCAGGCGGCCGTCGGCGTCTACCGGGACCATCACGACCTCGAAGCCGTCGCTCTCGAGCACGTGGCACACGCCTCCGACCGCGGGATGCTCGGCCGCCCCGACCACGATCCGGGTTCCCAGCTCGCGGATCGCTCGCACGCCGCCCCAGATCGCAAGCGCGACCGACTCGGTCCCCCCCGACGTGAAGACGAGCTCGTCCGGCTGTGCGCGGATCGCCGTGGCCACCACCTCCCGCGCGTCGTCGATCAGTCGTCGCGCCTGACGGCCCGGGCCGTGGATGTTCAACGGATCGCCGAACGAGTCGAGGGCGGCCACCAACGCCTCGCGAGCCGCCGGAAGGAGCGGTGTGGCCGACGCCGCGTCGAGGTAGATGTCCCTGGTCATCCTCGACCCAGGCTACCGCCTGCGTTCCCGACGTTGCGCGTCAGGGCGTGGCGGGCTCCTTGTCCCGCAAGAACAGGCCCCAGTAGGCCACACCAGCGAGGACCCCGCCCGCGACCGGCCCGACGATCCATACGAACCAGTCGTCCCAGTGCCCGGACGCGAGCGACGGACCGAACCAGCGTGCCGGGTTGAACGCCCCGCCCGTCCACGGGCCGATGGCGAGGATGCCGAACGTGATCGTGAACCCGATCGAGAGCCCGCCGGTCTTGCCGAACGGGCCGCGATCGTCGACGACGGTGGCGAACACCGCCCAGACCAGGAAGAACGTCCCGACGGCCTCCAGCAGGATCCCTTCACCCGACGAGATCCCGTCGCCGAGCCTCGTACCGCCTCCCAGTGCCGCGTCGAACGCCTGCGCGGGCACCAGGAACTTCAGCAGCAGCGCGGCGGCGGCGGCGGCGGCCATCTGCGCCCCCAGGTAGATCACCGTCCGGGATAACGGCATCTTCCCTGTCACCCAGAGAGCGATCTGGATCGCGGGATTGAACACCCCGCCGGAGAGGTGGGCCATCTGGGAGACCATGACCGCGATCACGAGACCGTGCGTCAGGGCGACCCCCACCAGGTCGAGCTGCCCGTTCAGGTAGAGGACGACGGACCCGGCTCCGAAGAAGACAAACGCGAACGTCCCGATGAACTCCGCGATCGCCGCCCTCGTGTTGCTCTCCAGGATCCCCCCTCAGATCGGCCGCCGTCGCTGGTGCGGGCTCGGCCCCAGCGGAGCGGCTGTCGGCCCGCCGGAGGGTAGTCCACCGCAGGCGGTCTTGCCACAGGACGGGAAACGGTGCGTAGTACGATGCCCGCCGTGGACGTCCTGCTCGTCTCGCCCGATCCCGCGTCGCGGGATCTGATGGCCCTCGCGGTGCGCAGCATCGAACGCCTCGTCGGTTCGCCGCTACGGTTCCGGGCGGCCAAGAACGGCGAGCTCGGGATCCGAGCGGCGCTCCGCGACCGTCCCGACATCGTGGTGGCCGACGAGATCGCGAGCCGGGCGGGTGCGTTCGCCTTGGCGAAGGCGCTCCGAGACGACGATGTCCCGTTCACCGGCGTCATCGTGATCCTGCTGGAACGCAAGCACGATGCGTGGCTCGCCCGATGGTCGGGGGCGGACGCATGGTTCGTCCGGCCGGTCGATCCGTTCGAGCTGGCGGACCGGGTGCTTGAGCTCGTCACCGAGAAGGAGAGCGCGTGAAGATCAGAGCGACGTGCAAGCG
>CAZDXK010000293.1:0-3035 GCA_964509215.1 uncultured Actinomycetes bacterium
CGGAGCGCGAGCACGTCGGCATCCGGTCCACGCCACGCCTGCTTGCGCCCGGGGGCCGACTCCTTGCCCGCCGAGAGCTTCAGCACCGGGCGGCCGTCGATATCAGCCAGCTTGTAGACCGAGTCCACGAACGGGGCGTCGGCCGACACGCCCATCTGCGTCCCGATCCCGAACGCGTCCACCGATGCTCCATCCACCACCAGCTTCTCCACCTCCAGCTCGTCCAGGCCGCCGCTCGCGAAGATCCGGGCGTCGGTGAGCCCGGCCTCATCCAGCATCCTCCGGGCGCCGCGCGAGAGCTCGCCGAGATCTCCGCTGTCCAGTCGCACGCCGACCCGACCGGTCAAGCCCATCTCCTGGACGACCTGGATCGCGTTCCCGACACCGTTCAACGTGTCGTACGTGTCGACCAGGAAGGTCGTGCGGTCGGGATGGTCCTGGGCGAACGCTCGGAACGCCTCGGTCTCCGACGGGAAGGCTTCGATGAAGGAATGCGCCATGGTCCCCGCGACCCGCAGGCCGTACCTGCGCGCGGCTTCCACGTTCGAGGTCGCCGTGAACCCGACGATCGCGCTGTCTCGGGCGGCTGCCATGGCCGCCTCGCGCCCATGCGTGCGCCGGAACGCGAAATCCACGAGGTCCTTGTCGGGCGCGGCCAGCCGGTAGCGCGCGGCCTTCGTCGCGAGCGTCGTGTGGAGCGTCACCTGGTTCAGCAGCAGCGTCTCCATGAGCTGCGCGGCCGGGAGCGGCGCGGTGACCTCCATGATCGGCTCGCCCGCGTGCACGACTCGGCCTTCGCGCACGGCCCAGACCTCGCCGTCGAACCGCACCGCGCGGAACGCTTCGATGTCGCCTTCGTCGAACCCGATCGTTCGCAGGTAGGCGAGCTCGCCCTCATCGAAGGAGAACGACTCGAGCGCGTCGAGGCACGCCTCGAGACCGGCCGCGACCAGGAACCCGCGGTTCGGCGGCAGGTTGCGGATGTAAAGGCTGAACGTGGCGGGAGCGATCATGTCGCGACGCAGATAGCTCGCGGCCATGTTGAGTTCGTAGAGGTCCGTCAAGAGCGCCCCCGGCATCCGCGTAGGCTACACACGGATGCCCAAGCGCACGTCCGAGGAACGGTTCATGGAACTCGCCGCCGACGCGGTCGACGGCCTGCCCGAGTGGGTCCACGAGGCGATGGACAACGTGGAGGTCTTCGTCGAGGATCTGCCGCCGTCCGACGAACCGGGTCTCCTCGGGCTCTACCACGGCGTACCTCTCTCGGAACGAGGCAATCACTACGCGGGTGCACTGCCCGACCACATCTCGCTGTACCGCGTCCCGATCGAGCAGGAGGCCCGGGGGAGCGACGATCGGCTGCGGCGCATCATCGCGCATACGGTTGCGCACGAGGTCGCGCACCATTTCGGGATCAGCGACGACCGGCTGCGCGAGATCGGAGCGTACTAGTCCGTGTCAGACGACCTGGCCGACTTCGACGAGCGGATGATGCGGCTGGCGCTGGAGGAGGCCGAAGCATGTCTGGACTCCGGCGACGTCCCGGTGGGGGCGGTGATCGCGCGCGACGGGGACATGCTGGCCTCTGCCGGCAACGCCCGCGAGCGGATACAGGATCCGACGGCGCACGCCGAGTTGCTGGCGTTGCGCGAGGCGAGCGACATCTCGGATTCGTGGCGGTTGGACGGATGCACCCTGTACGTCACGTTGGAGCCATGCGCGATGTGCGCGGGCGCGGTCGTGCTCGCCCGGCTCGAACGTGTCGTGTTCGGCGCCCGCGACCCCAAGGCGGGGTTCGCCGGTTCGCTCGGCAACCTCCTGCAGGACGAGCGCCTGAACCATCGGGTGGCGTTGACCGGCGGTCTGTTGGAGGAGGAGTGCGGTGACCTCCTCCGGGCGTTCTTCCGCGACCGTCGCTAGGCCCTGGTTGCGACGAAGGGTTCAGCGCTGCAGGCGTTCACGGATCGCGGCGTGGATCAGTTCGGTCACGTGCGGCATGACGCCGGCCATCGTCTCGAAGTCACGCGCGTTCATCACGATCAGGGTGACCGGCGTGTTGGCGACCACCGTGGCCGTCCGCCTGTCGTGCTCCACGATCGCGATCTCGCCGAAGAAGTCTCCGGGGCCGAGGTCCGTCAAGTGCTCGCCGTCCTTCGTCACGGCGACGGTTCCCTTCTCGAGCACGAAGAACTCGTGCGGCAGCCGCCCCTGATCGAGCAGGTGGTACCCGGCGGGAACGTCGACCTCGTCGGTCCACCGCGAGATCTGATCGCGTTCCTTGCGCGACAGATCGCGGAACAACGGGAGCGATTCCAAGCGCTTCGCGTCCACCGGATCCTCCTCTCGTGGATGGCATCCTGCCACGACCGGGCGACTCCCGCCACCGACGTGGGCGCCCATAGGGCGCTTGCTAGACTCGGCGACGGAGGCGTGCCGGAGCGGACGAACGGGACCGCCTCGAAAGCGGTTAGGGGTCTAAACCGCCCCTCGCGTGTTCAAATCACGCCGCCTCCGCCGTTGCGGGCGGGCCTCCGGGCCCGCCCCTCTGCTCTTCGGCTCCTACCATGTGTTCACAGATGCGCTCTTCCCGCCTCCACCACCTCGTCCTCGGAACACTCGTCGCGGCGGCGATCCTGCTGTCCGCCTCGCCCGTGCTCGCCGGCGTCCCGGCGGGGGGCTACGCGATCGGGGACTCGGTCATGCTCGGCGCCCGCGAGGCGCTGATCGCCCGTGGGTTCCGGGTGAACGCTTCGGTCAGCCGGCAGTTCGACGATTCCGTGCGGCTCGTCAGGAAGCTGGCGGCCGGCGGACGCCTGCCCACGAACGTGATCGTGCACCTGGGGACGAACGGGTCGCTCGACGGCGCCGACTGCGACGCGCTGGTACGCGTGGCCGGGAGGAGCCGGCACGTGTTCCTGGTGACCGTGAAGGTGCCTCTCCCGTATCGCGATCCGAACAACGCACGGCTCCGCGCCTGCGCGCGCCGGCACGACAACGCCTCGCTGATCGATTGGTACGCGCTCAGCCGGTAC